>WQYB01000136.1 GCA_009781475.1 Treponema sp. | reverse complement strand
TGTCGCTTTAAGTATAAGATTTAATTTTGAAAGCTGCTGTTCATTTGTTACATGCGCTTTTTTTAACTCCAGCTCCCGTCTGCGTATTTCGGTAATATCATGGGCGTAACCAATTATTGCAAAGCTGCCCTCATATGGGATTTTTCTAAACTCAACATCAATGATTATTTTTCGGTCTTCTAAATGAAGTTCTGTCTCAAATTTTTCGACGCCATTATTTACAGCAGCCATAAGTCTTTCTTTTAACGATGTGGTGATTCGTCCATCCGGCTGGATTTTTGGAAGGCTTTTTGTGACACGCTCCGCAAAACCTGCGCGCATTTCATCTTTAGTCTTAAACCCCATGAAACCCAAAGCAGAGGTATTGCAATCAATCACCTCTAAACGGTTGTTAAAGAGGATATTGATATGGGGGTTTGTGTCGAACATAGCAGATGTAGTAACCTGCGCCGATTCTATTGCCGTTTTTTTGTTGTTCCGCAATACCAGCAAAACTATTATTACTATAAGCAGTAAAAAGATAATAGCTGATACAGATACAATCAAATTTAACATCTTTATTAACCATCCTGCAATGATCAATTTTACTATACAAAGCGTACCAAATCCGCAACAAATAATAAAAATGTATAAAATTCTAAAAAAATTAATTAAAATATATTATATTAAATGAAAATAAAAATCCAAATCCAATAATTATTACTCAGTATGGTGATGCAATGGGAGTATTTTTAAATATTTAATCATAATCATATCAGGATATGGTTAATGTATTACCTTTAACGTCTATGCCTTTAAATTGATATTTTATTCCTAAAATATTATTAACGGTATAAATATTCTCCTGTTGTTATTTGAAATATTAATTTTTAACCTGTTAAAATTACCGGGAGTTCCGCCATTGTAATTTGTTATTCCAACAGGTTCTTTGGGAATTCTAAAAAGACCAGAATCAAATATTCCATTCCCATTCATGTCCTGGAATATACTTATTACACATTCTCCTTCAGGTAAGGTAATTTCATGTTTTACTGCGGAGGCAGCAGGATTTACCTGAAAAGTTATATCTGCATTTTCATTTCTATATGCCCTTTCGCTATAAAAAACAAAACCATAAATTATTCCGCCGTTTACATTTACATTATTTATTTCAATGGTAACTGGAATATCAGCAAAAATATTTTGTAAACCAATACAAAATAAAATAACAAATAACGCAGGAATTTTATTATTTTTCATTAATTGCCTCTTTTAAATTAATTTTTTTAACAAAACAGGAAACCAATTAAAGGTCCTGCAAATATTGCGATATAGATTAATGAGATCCAGGGCTGATAATCTATATAAAATCCCTTAAAAGTTAAACTCCATGGGTGTTTTATTATTACCCAGCCAAATAAATCAAATACAATGCAAATTCCTGCCCATATAGCGCCGGTTATTAATGCCTCCTGAATACCAGGATTTTGAAGTCCGTTCATATAAAGCCAGCCAAATAATGAAAACAGAACTATATTATACAAAGGGTGCCAGGGCTTAGTTTTTTCATATCCTTCACCCATTCCATCTTTATCCATAGGTTTCATTTTTAAGATATAAATATTAAAAACCGTATGAAGCATACCTGCTAAAGTTACAATAATATAACATATCCAAAACCATAACATAGACATTCCAAAATTTTCCATAACAATCTCCTTAAAATTAGTTTACAGGATTAAAGAAGAGAAAAATTATCATTTTCGGACATTTTATAAGGAACTGGAGTTATCGAACAACTCTATTCTTTATTTTTCTTCTACAGGAGTAAACCATTCCATTTGGCAGTATGTTCCATCGTTATCGTCTAAATTAATCTTTTCAAAAAATACTTTGTTATATGACATAGTATATTTTCCATTTTCGCCATTATTATCCAATACGGCTTTATACATCTCGTTTATAATTTCATTAACCAAATCATAATTGGTATAAAAAGCGAAATAATGATGTTTTCCGATATATCTAAATTTTGCGCACAGTGAAGAATTAAAAGTGTATTGATCAAACCCTTGCGGTACATAATCCAAATTATCTACCTGAACCGATGGCATATAATTAAAATATTTATTTTCAATATCCACTTTTCCAATTCCAAAATATATATTTGGATTAATTATATTTTTGATTAACTTGCGCTCATTAAATAGAAATTGTTTTCCTGCATCCGGAGCCTGATTAATAATATAGTCAAAAGATGATCGGCTGTTTTTGCCTATAACATGGAATTGCGGAACCATAACAATATCAGGAGAAAAAATCAAATTTCCATTACTCAATTTATTTTCGCCAAAAAGATGAAAAGGTTGTTTTTCTTTTGTTATGTTACCCGTTCTTCTAAAATCATTGGGTGTAATTCCAAATTCCTGTTTGAAAGACCTTATATAGTTTTGCTCGTAATCAAACCCATAATCAAGCGCAATATTCAATATATTGGCATTGTCTTTTTTTAGATCGATGAGGCTTGCTGACAATTTGCGGGAACGTATATAATCACCAAGAGTTTGCTTAAAAGCAAAATTGAAAATTCTGCGTAAATGTCTTTCTGACAATGAGAATTTCTCAGCAAGAGTATCTATATTGATATTTTCATTTAAATTATTCTCTATTTCGATTAGAATTTCTTCAAGTAGATTATAAGGTCTTAACACATTATTCTCCAAATTTTGCCTAGTTTATGGAATATTATAATTTATTTCAATTGTTTTTTATATTCAAGTATTTTAAGACAGTCATTTAATCTTTTTTTGCTTCTAACTAATAAAATTATTGGAATTAATTTTCTGGTTTGTTTGGCGTTTTTTGCTGTTATTTTCATGTAGTCGTGTCATATATATTGGCAATTTCCAGATATTTATCTCATGCATTTTTAAGTCGCTTATTTTTAATCATAAAGAATAACTGAATAAAGGCGATTTTGCTATCTCAATAGACCATCTAACTCCACCGGAAATAATATTTACACGAACTTCTGCCCATGCTGTATTACTTGTACTGCTTTCCAGCCAGTCCATGCAAACCACATCTTCTCTTAAAGTATTGGTCACCAGTGGTTCAAATTCCCATGACAACCTATCAGGTGAAACTCCTGTTTCAAAATGATAATCAGCAATTCCTATACCCTTGCCATCATCTAAAAATATATTAACACCAAAATTATATTTTTGATCATCAAATATTAATTCAGAAGAAAATAAAGGTTCAGTTATAATTGAAACAACAGAAAAAGTTTCATTCAAAAATATTTTAACATCATCTCTGTTTGATAGAATGCTATTATTAGGAATAAATTCTACTTCTGTAAAACGAGGAATGAAATTTTCAATTTTTGAACGATTGTAAAATTCCTGTTCATTATATACATGAACCGAAAAAAGGTGTTTTACTCCTGGATCAAATACCGGAAAAAGAATTTTACCTGTTTTTTTAATTGTTTCCAGATTAAAGGTTGAGCTGTACCAGGCATTATTATCACCATCAGTTATTGATGCAAAGGATGTTCTCATGTCATAAGGACCTTCAATTAATTCTTCTTCTTTAATAAATGAAGTTACATGAAGCCACATATAACTGACATCAGCAGGAATATTATTAATCGTTAAAAGGATACCCTCTGGTACAGATTCTGCCGACATTGAAAATTCTGCGTTTTTTGTCTGGTTTTCACTTGTTACACAGCCAAAAATAAACAAAGCTGAAATCAGTAATATGGAAATTTTCCACAAAGCCTTAAAATAATACAATTTAATCTCCTATATGCCTTTTATAATCGACTAATTCCCTGTAATTATTTAAGATTTTTTTGAAAGTAATAATTATTTAATTGATTTTAACAATATGCCAAGTGGCAAATTGCATAACCCATAACAGCCGAAAAGTTGTTATGGGTTATGCGTGTATTAAGCGAAGTAAAATCAGGGTATAAAAAGAATAAAAATGAATTTATGTTGTGTTTTTTTTATTAATAATTTGTTTAATGTATTTATTTTGAATATTATGTAAATTATTTTCAAATATTTTTTGTATATCGGCTGTATATTTTTCTAATATATTAACGGCATTATCTGGAATAATATTTTCTGGCTTCAATAATTCATAAACTTCAATATTTAATGCATCAGCAATTTTTACTAATGTAATTGGTGAAACCCATTTTTTACCATTTTCAATATCACTCAGAAAAGGAATGGATATATCAATTTTTTCTGCAAATTCCGCTTGGGATAGGTTGCGATACCCTCTGAATCTTTTGATATTTAGGCTTAATATTGTCCTTAATTCATGTTCTGTCATAAATTATCCTTTAGATAATTTAGTATGCTGTTGGCTTGACAATTATAGAATAATCTAGTAAATTAAGAGTATTAGCTATTAGAAAATTTAAATTTTCTTAAGAAAATAAGAATTTTCAAAAAATATTGGTTAAAATCTACAAATTTAGATGTTTAGGAGGAAAAAATGAAAAACAAAATGTTTTCATTGGTGGGAATACTTGTAATTACGCTAGTATTCGGAATGACGGTTGTTGGATGTGTAATGATGCAAACATTAGTAGCTTCAGCACATGAACGAGAACAAGAACGACAAGGTGGAATTATAAGGATTCAAAATCATGGTTTATATCATTCTAGATATATGTTTTTTGCAATTTATAAAGATTCAACAAATGTTACACCAGAGGGTATTGCAAGAGGCATTAGAAATGGTTCACATTATGATTATTTCCCAAAAGAAAATGGTCAATATACAATTTATTATTGGCATGATGCTGAAATAACTTCAAGCTATATAATATTTGATCCTCGTTTAGAAAGTACAATTACATCTAAGAACAACAGAACTATTAGTTTTAATAGAGGACAAGTTAAAGAAATAAATATAGGTTATTAAAATAAAGATTTTACAGTAGGTTAAATGCTGGAAAAATATTATGAATTGAAGGAGTATAATGATGAAAAACAAAATGTTTTCATTGGTGGGAATACTTGCACTTATGCTTGTATTCGGAATGACGGTTGTTGGGTGCGTATCAGCAGAACTAGAAAGGCAGCCAACTGCATCTCAAGTGGAAAGAGAACAACGAGAAACTAGACGTATCGCAGAGGGAAGAGGCGGAAAAATAGAGGTTCATTATAATATTCAAACGACCCCTGAGGCTTACTATTGTATACATCCAAAATATTCTTTTAGAGCTAGTAGAGAGCCTTGGCTTAGAGGAGGAGGTAGTAATTTACTTGGTAGAGGAACAATAGTGTATATTGCAGAACAAGATGGCGATTATGTTTTTGCTTATCTTCGCCGAGGAGGTGATAGAACAAATATTAACCATTGGATAGAAAGAACATATTATATGTCTGGTAATAATACAGTTACAATAAATATTCCTGGGCCAATATTCAATTAAATATGTAATAAGAGTATGGCACATAACGTTCTAGGTAACTGACTGTTTGGGCAGGTTAAAGGACTTTGCGAAGCAAATGTCCTCTGCCCAAACTGTGGCGGAGACCAAAACGTACAAAGGGCGAATAGCCCGACTGCGGTTTTTCGTAGCCCAAAATGCCCGAACAGCGTATTTTGCAGTTACCGTTTGTTAGGCGAAGTAAAACCTATTTCCATATATTTTTAGCATTGTTAAAAGTGATCATAAACCATTGAATACTACGCCCCAAAACGAGCATAGAGTACGCATGAATTGTGCATAGCGTACGTTAATGATTGTGCATAGTCTCCGCCTAGATTGGGCATAAAAACAAGACCTACTAAAATTATGGA
>WQYB01000135.1 GCA_009781475.1 Treponema sp. | reverse complement strand
TCTGTGTCTTTCCAGTTCGGTAAGGTACTCGGCTCTGGTTACCATAAATATCCTCTTAATATAAGGATAATACCATAACCAGATTATGTCAATACGATCTTTAGGAAAATCCTAAACTTCACAGTATTTCTTGCGATCTTTAGGAAAATCCTAAACTTCGCAAAGTAACAAACTTTGTGGACTTACACTAAATCCTCAATTTCTGCCCGTCTTTGTAAGCTGCGCTTCGAAGCTGTTTCACGCCTGGATCTTTTAAATAATCGTCAAACTGCATCATTCTGTCGATGCAGCCGCCTGTTTTATCCTGCGGAAGAATTTCAATAATGCGGTTTGCGATAGAATTTATAAATTCATGATCGTGCGAATTAAAAAGAATAACGCCCGGGAATGCTACAAGTCCGTCATTTAAAGCGGTGATGGCTTCAAGGTCGAGGTGGTTAGTAGGTTCGTCAAGGATTAATACATTTGTGCTGGAGAGCATCATTTTAGAGAGCATACAGCGAACCTTTTCGCCGCCGGAAAGTACATTAACGGGTTTTAACGCTTCATCGCCGGAAAAAAGCATTCTGCCAAGGAAACTGCGGACATAAGTTTCATCCTGATCAATCGAATATTGGCGCAGCCAGTCGGTTATGGAAAGATCGGAATTGAAAAAGCTGGAGTTTTCTTTTGGAAAGTAGGAAAATGATGTGGTTTGCCCCCAGTTAACATCGCCGCTTTCGGCGCTTTTTTCGCCGCAGATAATATCAAAAAGAGCGGATTTTGACGTATGTTCTAACCCTACAAATGCAATTTTATCACCCTTATTTACTGTTAGCGAAAAATCTTTTAAAAGTGCGGTTCCTTCAAAAGAATAGTTTAACTTTTCTGCGTTAAGTACATTGTTCCCGATTTCGCGTTCGGGTTTAAAACCAACGTATGGAAATTTGCGGCTTGTTACGGGAACATTTTCAAGGTCAAGTTTTTCCAGTACTTTTTTACGGCTTGTCGCCTGACGAGCTTTGCTTGCGTTAGACGAAAACCTCTGGATAAATTCTTTTAACTCTTTTGCTTTTTCCTCTCGTTTCTTTAACTGATCGCGCGCCTGACGCTGGAGAATCTGGCTCATCTGATACCAGAAATCATAATTACCTGAATATGGAGTAATCCTGCCAAAATCTATATCGCAGACATTTGTGCAAACAGAGTTTAAAAAGTGGCGGTCGTGAGAAACTACAATAACTGTATTTGGAAAATCAATTAAAAAATCCTCAAGCCACGAGATTGATTCTAAATCCAAACCATTGGTCGGCTCATCTAAAAGCAAAATATCAGGGTTTCCGAATAGAGCCTGCGCCAAAAGTACGCGCACTTTTTTTGACTCGTCTAGCTCTGCCATTAAACGGCTGTGGTCTTCTTCGTCAAGACCAAGACCGGAAAGAAGCTGCCCTGCCTGAGCTTCCGCTTCCCAGCCGCCAAGGTCTGCAAAATCCGCTTCAAGTTCGCTTGCTCTAAGACCATCTTCTTCTGTAAAATCTTCTTTTGCATAAATCGCTTCACGTTCTTTTTGAACCGAATATAGTTTCGGATAACCCATGACTACAGTTTCAATCGCGGGAAATTCTTCGAATGCAAAGTGATCTTGTTTTAAAACAGCCATGCGGTGATTTTTTGCGATTGAAATCTCTCCCTTGTCATGTTCGATTTCACCGGAAAGGATTTTAAGGAAAGTCGATTTTCCAGATCCATTAGCACCTATAATCCCGTAACAATTTCCGGGAGTGAATTTTAAATTTACATCTTTAAAAAGAGATCGCTCTCCAAAACCAAGGCTTAAATCTGTAACAGTAATCATTTGTTATCCTCTTTTTTTAAATATTCCAATTAGTTTTGATAAAAAACCTTTTTTGGCAGTAGCGGCATCTTTTACAGAAGAGTCCACACGGGGGCACGGAGGCGCGGAGACCACAGGAGAAGATGTAGTTGATCCAGCATATTTATTTTTATAAAACGCCATTCTTTCTTCCATTGAAAGCTGTGATAAATCTGCACCTTGCACATCTCTTCCTTTAAAATTCCTCTGTGCTCTTTGTGCCTCTGTGTCTCCGTGTGATTTTCTTTCCTTAAAATTTCTCTGCGCCTTGCGAACTTTAGGTTCGACGCCTTTGCGAGAGTCTCTTTTATCTGATTTTCTTCCCTCTTTTCCTCTCCGTGTCTCCGTGTCTCCGTGTGAAATTCTTTTTTCATTATATCTATCCGTCTGTATTCTCATTCCTGCGCTTTTGTCTTCGCCGTAATGTTCCTGCATTGCAATTTCTGATGGTATTTTTTTTCCGATGTATCTTTCAATTGCAGGTAACTCGTAAACATCCTGTTCACTGGAAAGCGTAATTGCTTTTCCTGTCTTTCCTGCTCGTGCGGTTCTGCCGATACGGTGAACATAATTTTCAGCTTCGGTCGGTACATCAAAATTTATTACCATTGAAAGGCTGTCTATATCAAGACCGCGCGCCGCGACATCGGTAGCGACAAGCAGTTTTATTTTTCCGTTTTTTACATTATCAATAACTTTTAATCTTTTAACCTGAGGGAGATCCCCTATTATAAATTCACAATTGTAACCGTTCATTTTTAAACGTTTTGCGACAATCTCGGTATTTTTTTTGGTGTTGCAAAAAATAATTGCGCTTTCAGGATTATCATTTTTTAATATACCAAGTAAAAGCGGCATTTTATCGGCAGACGGGACATGATAAAGTATTTGTGTTATTTCTTCGACTGTTACAACTTCAGGTTTAATTTCTATTTCAAATGGAGTTTTGGTATATTCCCATGCAAGATTTTTTACCCATGCGTTTAATGTGGCGCTAAAAAGCATTGTCTGTCTCTTATTAACAGAGGGTACAACTTTTATAAGTTTTCGCAAATCAGGATAAAAACCCATATCAAACATGCGATCTGCTTCATCAAGAACTAAAAATGAAATATCCATTAAGTTCATCTTGCCTGATTTATTTAAATCTAAAACACGTCCCGGTGTTCCAACAAGAATTTGCACATTTTCTTTCAACAATTTTTCCTGCAAAGTGTAACCGACACCTCCGTAAAATGCACCGGTTTTAAAAGGCAGATATTTTCCAAGCATTTTTGCTTCTTCTTCAATTTGGACAGCAAGTTCTCTTGTAGGAGCCATGATCAATGCCTTGCGTTTAAACAAAGCGTCTTCTGTTAACATTCTTTGAAATATGACAATTAAAAAAGCGGCAGTTTTACCGGTTCCGGTTTGGGATTGTACGTACAAATCTTGAGATGAATTATTTGCAGCATTGCCAAATGTTTTAGATAAAACCTGATTTTGAACAGGCATGCATGTTTTATATCCGGCTTCATCTATACCTTTTTGAAGATCAGGATGCAGGTTTAATTCAGTAAAGTTCATATTTATTGCCGGTTCGCAACTTGAATGTTACTGCGTACAAGCCGTTTTGCAAGAAGTTTAGAAAGAAAAACACCATAATGAGGATATTCCCTGATGATATTAATAAAAGTTTTTTGTGTTAGAAGGACTAGCTTTCCAGAAGTAATAGCTTTAATGGTTGCAGAGCGGCGCTGGTCAAGAAGGAATGACATCTCTCCCATAAAAATATCCTGAGTAGAAAGAGTACCTACGCATTTATCGTTATGAAGTACTTCATAAGTACCTGAAGATATATAATAAAGAAAATCGCTTGGATCTCCTTCGTTAATTATCACGTCTCCTTTTTTAACAATAATAACCTGTTCTTTTGTAAAACCAATCGGTACTTCATATTCAACAGAAGGATCGTGTTCAACAATTAACGCAACTTGATTACCTTTGGCGTTAAACTTTAAATTTTTAAAAAGCCTTGCCGCCATTTTTATTCCTCTTCCATGCAGGCTGTAATCACTTTGGGTTCTCATTTTATTTAAATATTCATTTACATCAAAACCGTTACCCTGGTCACGGATAATAAAAGTCGATTTATCTGTTTTTATATCCCAGCTGAAAAATACCCTTTTTGCGTTGATTGCCGGGTCTTTGCATTTTTGCGCTATCATGTCCACAGCAGAAATACCGGATTCAAGCGCTTTTGTTTTTTCTTCGTAGCTTATATTACAACTGCCGTGTTCAATACCGT
Source organism: Treponema sp. (assembly GCA_009781475.1). Taxonomy (GTDB): domain Bacteria; phylum Spirochaetota; class Spirochaetia; order Treponematales; family Breznakiellaceae; genus WQXQ01. The sequence continues at coordinate 1,762 of WQYB01000135.1, read as the reverse complement.
TAACAATAAGTTCAATTAAAGCCAACTGAAGATGCATCTTCCTGTCAGGATTAATAAGCCCTCTTTGAGCAAGAATCGTCGCTCCAATCCCTGCGTACAGCGGCACTGCCTGAAGATCGTTATCCATTGTAAAGCTGCCCGAAGCGCCTTCCAAAAATGTTTTTGAAAATTCCCGTTGAAATATAATTTGATAATTTTGTTCAATGCACTCAATGCTTTTTACCAAATGCGATCTTATTAAATTGTAATCAAGCAGTACTAAAACATTGATAGCTTTATATTTTTTTAAAAGTTCTTCTTCTTTATCCGTGTTGGAATTAAATAAACCAATGATTCCAAAATTTAAAATCCATTTATCATCTTGTATTTGACTGATGATTTCGTTGATGTTTATTTCAGGATCGGAAAAATTAAAAATTATAAGTTCCGGAAGGGCGTATTTCAAAAATTCCATTATTTCATTTTCTTTGGCTAAAAACAGTAAATCTCTTTTATTGTCAGAATTTTGTGTGAAAAGAGATTCAATGCTCTTTTGAATCTGCGGATCTGAATTGATAATTCCCAATGTACTCATGCAAACCTCTTTTGTAGTATTATAGAATAGAAAATACATTAACATCAACCGTATAGAAGCAGGTTAATCGCTTAAATCCTTCAAAATCAACCTTGACTATATTAATTAAATAGCGCAACATTATCATATTAATATAAATACGGAGGAAAACATGAGTTTAATTGAATATGTAGAAGCTCGTGAGATTATCGATTCACGGGGAAATCCAACGGTAGAAGTTGATGTAATGCTGGAAGACGGCTCTCTTGGCCGTGCTGCAGTCCCTAGCGGCGCTTCAACAGGCGCTTATGAAGCGGTAGAACTTCGTGACGGCGATAAAAGCCGCTATCTTGGCAAGGGTGTTTTAAAAGCCGTTGACAATGTAAATAATATAATCGCTCCGGAGTTAATGGGTCTTGACGCTTTAGAACAGCTTGATATCGATAAAACAATGATCGAACTTGACGGAACAGAAAATAAAAGTAAACTCGGCGCTAATGCGATACTTGGCGTATCAATGGCAACTGCCCGTGCCGCTGCCGAATTCCTGGGTGTTCCTCTTTATAAATATCTTGGCGGATTTCATACAAATCTGCTTCCCGTTCCGATGGCAAATATTATTAACGGCGGCAAGCACGCAGACAACAAAATTGATTTTCAGGAATTTATGGTAATGCCGGTTGGAGCGCAATCAATGAGAGAAGCTGTCCGCTGGACTGCCGAAGTATTCCATGTGTTAAAAAAACTGCTTCATGATGCAGGCAAAAGTACAGCAGTAGGTGATGAAGGCGGTTTCGCTCCCGACATCGACAATGATGAAGCTCTTGAATATGAAATGAAGGCTATCGAAAAAGCCGGATATAAACCCGGAGAACAAATGGCAATTGCTCTTGACTGCGCCAGCTCCGAGCTTTATGACGAAGGCGGCAAAAAAGGTTATAAGTTCTGGAAATCCAATCCCGGTAAATTATTTTCAGCTGATGAAATGATCGAAATCTACACAAAATGGATTAATAAATATCCGATTATTTCGATTGAAGATGCATTGGATCAGGATGATTGGGACGGTTATGTGAAACTTACAAAAGCGCTTGGTTCAAAAATACAGCTTGTAGGCGATGATTTCTTTGTTACAAATACCAAGTTCCTTGAAAAAGGAATTAAAATGGGTGCATGTAACTCAATCTTGATTAAAGTAAATCAGATTGG
>WQYB01000134.1 GCA_009781475.1 Treponema sp. | reverse complement strand
ACTTTTTCATAATTCTCCTGCGGCATGGATGCCGCTGTTATAACGCTTTATGGAGTTTTGCGAAGCGAAACTCCAACATTAAAAATACGCATGGATGCGGATTTTTAATGCTCCCTCCATCGGCTAACCACCTTTAAGCCCACAATCCCAAACAAAACAATCACAACAATGCAAAACCATATCCAATCACGAATATGCCCTTTAACCAGAAGCCAAGTTGCAGCATACAGACAAAAAGGCTTGAAGCCTAACAATTTTGAAGGTAAAGAAACAATCCGCTTTCCAAGAATTGCAAACAGTTCCTTGAATGTATGCTCCCAAGTCGGCTTATCAGAAATTTGTATACCGTCAGTCTTACTCATGCGTAAACAATCCTTCTACCTATAGAAGGTAATTTTAGCAAAGATCGTCGAGGCACTATTTTTTTACAACCACCCATATCATTAAAAAATTCACAAGTATTTTTTTTCAACCAATACGGCTCTGGTTTATATTCTCTTAGCAGTTTTTTTTCACAGAAACAAAGATTACTATTTCTAAGAGTTAAAATTGTCATTTTACAATGTAGGCAATCACCGCATGTTTTCTCTTTTCTCATTTTACTTACCTCCAACGTTAAAAAAATCGAGAAACTCTTTATCAAGCCCATAAACCGTTTTCCCCTCTTTCGCCAGCCGTTCCAAAGCTGAACGGTCAAGCCCACGTACCAGAACATCAAAACCTTCTCTTTGATACCAGTTTGAAACATCGGTTATATACCGAACCCTTGCAGTCGGTGTTTGAGAATTGAGAATAACACTATCATCTATAAACCCTGCTATATGTGTTGCTGTCCCTGCTTTAACAGTCCTGTCTCCATGTTTCCTGTCTTTTTTCGTAAGGTAGAACACAGCCCGAATATCGCTTCTCTGCGGATTTACTTTTGTGAAAACACGCTTTAATAAATCATCAGCGGTAGTACGTATCAGCAAACCAGTAGCAGCATACAAAGCCATGCAAACAGCTCCCGAACAATCAGAGGAAACAGGATTTTCATTTCCCCAACCATAAGGGCTTCCGAATTGTAATAACAGAAAGTAAATGAATTTATCAGTTTCATTCATTCGCTCAAACTGTTTCTTTTCATTCTCCATCAATTTGTCCCATTTGATGTTCATTAATGATTTCCTCCGTTCCTAATAAAATTAATAATTACCGAAACCAGTAACGACAGCGAAGCAATAATAATGCTGATAGTAGATTTATTTTCCTTACTCCGCTCACTTTCTTTTTTTTCAAGTTTTTGTACACGTTCAATGACGTGTTGTTTAAACTCTTTCATTTCTCCTTTGAGTTCTCGCATTTCGCCTAACGTTTCAACCATTAACTGCCTGTCCTGTACAGTCATAGAATTTCCTCCTGTCCTTTTAGATTTCATTGTTCACACCCTCCGTTATCCTGAATGAAGCCACAAATGCTCTGTCTCTTTTATACCTGTATGAAAGTGCATTTATCGTTCCACTCAATTTTTCATTACTCATTTCAATTTTGACTTTTGCCCCAACACGAGAATTAAATATTGCTTTATGTGTTTTAATCGTAAATTCACGTTTATTTTGAATTCGTTCCGCAAGTTCCCGGATAACCCAATCTTCATATTGCGGAACACCGTCTATTTCATATTCTGAAAAGTAAGCACCTGTTACATTCAAAGCAGCCGTTCCGTAATTGGTAATTTCATCTTCATCACGAAGAAAACAAGACCTATTCAAATCAAGTACAATCGGTCTGCCATGTATAACTGCTTTGTATAAATCACCTTCATTATCCTTATGAAGCGTTAAACTTGCTCTATCGTAATTGGTAGTAACATCATAAAAAGAGTAATAAAAAGCACCTCCGTCAAATTCAAGACGATTATCCGCTTCTTCCCGATCATCAATTTCATCAGCATAGACAACATTTCTTTCTTTTCCATTTGTGTCAATTATTTTATATTTTGCTTCATACAAACCATTTTCAATTTCACGAAATAAACCAGACTTAAAAGGATAATATGCTTGTAAATTGTCATCATAAAAAATTGGCAGATCGTCATAACGCCAAATTTCTTGTTTTTCTAAAGAAACAGGCATATTTATTTTTAATCGTACAGTATTACGATAAAGTTCAGCACGTTCAATTTTGCGTAAATAAAAAATCTCATTTCCGTAGAACGTATGCGAGAATTCATTTTCTGCCAGTGGTTCAACTTGGTAAGGCGAATGAGCGAATACTAACGGCTTTTCCGGAGCGCACTCTAAATGACAACGGTATGTAGTTGTAAGGCTTGAAAGTTCCGCCCATATATTCCGCCGCAACCTGATAAAAGGAAGTGTTACAGGAATAGTAGAACAATCAATATCTGATACTTCCAGTCCTGCACGTTTAGCGATACCATGCACTAAAGATTTTTCTGGTAGTGTTTTATCGCATACAACTGAATATGTAAACACCGCAGGGGAAGTCCAGTCTCTTGCTTCATCAGTTTTCTTTAATCTTGCTGACAAATCTCTCAAATCAAGTCTGACAATTTTCTTTCTGCCAGAGCCTTTAATTTCTTGTATACCTTTCTCATCAACAAAAAATAAAAACCTTTGGAAATAAGGCAACCCTTCGCCAATGGAAAATGACACTTTAACCTGTAATCCCGAACCATACCCACGCGGCATGGATGCCGCTGTATCTAACGCTTTAGCTGGAGTTTTTGCATTGCAAAAACTCCCTGCTGAAAATCTGCACGGATGCAGATTTTCAGCGAAAAATCCGCATGAGTTGTCTATTAAGACTTCTCCCCTTGATGAAACACCGCCAGCCGCTTCTTTTAATGAATAAAAATTTGCTTCGATAATATCCTGTTCAAAAACACTCTGAAAATGACCGCCTAATTCAATTTCAATTTTTAACCGTACCGGCTTTTCTGCTGCAGTAACCGCTTCCTGTAATGCATTATCAATCTCGTAGAATTTCATAACAGTATCTCCTCACCGGAAGTAAAAACCTCTGTAGAAATACTACCTGAAACATAATATCTAACCGGACCAATAACGGCATCGGAACTATTTACGCTTGTTTCATCAGAAACAGCAACCAGTCTATTTAGGGTTATACGAAAAATTCCAAAATGCCTGTATTCATATTTATCTCTCATAAGACGTGCGGTAATTATTAAATCTTCAATAATGGCAGGTAATTCTCTATCCTTGTCTAAAGTCCTTTTTATCCATATTTCCGTTCTTGTACCGCTTTCTTTTTTTACCTGAATAGTCAGTCCATAAATACATAAATATTCCAAACCGTTTATTCGATAATCAACATTATTACTGTTAAATCGTTCTCCAGATTTTTTTTCAAAAGTATCTGTATATAAATAAGCATGAGCAGAATGCTCTCCGCAAATATCAAGTTTAAGCTTTATCGCTTGTTCTTTTTCAAAACGTAATTCAAATCCTTGTACCCTGCATTGTTCAAATACACGCCTTTCCATTCCTCTATCCTGTATTAATTCAAAACAGTCAGCATCTTCCATCGGTAAAAGGTTTAATTTGTAACTGTAAAGACTTCTCGTTTCAGAAACATAAACAGGAAGACCTGCCGAACCCATCGCAAGGTAAAGCAATAGTGGAGCAGTACCTATCGTTAAAGGAGTTACTACACAACCAGTAACGCCGCTTTTTTTGACAATCGCCTTGCAAACACCATCACCCTCGATAGACGCTTCTTCTTCCAATAAAGATACTGCTTCCCTGATAGTTTCTTCCGAATAGGGCACATCAAATTCGTGTTGAATAGTTTTAATGACTATTGAACAATCACAACCCTGGACTTTCATTGCATTGCCTCCACTGTTATACGCAGAGATATAACCAATTCCCATTCCATACCGCAATTGGGTTTTTTCGGAGGATTATATTTTCTGTTTGTTATAGTGGCACATTCAGCAATACCGCCTAATGTTTTATCTAAACTTAAAGCCTTGTCAAAGGCGTTTGAATAAGCGTAACAATACAACTCACTGTCAGATGTTTCAGGAATAGAAAAACTAATTGTCATAGAATAACTGTCTATTTTAATTATTCTTTCTTTTTCTGTTTGTTCGCATGATGATAATGTAATTACAGGCACAATAGTAGAACTGCCGCTATACTTGCTAATTTCAACTAACGGCAAAAAGAAATTCCACTTCTCCAGTATTTCATTTACATTAAAAGTTAAAAGTTTTTTAATCGCTTCAATTATCTGTAATTCAATTAAATTACTCATATAGTTTTCCTTCTATAAGGTTCAAGTAATGCCTTTACATTTTCCGGCATGGACAATTCAAAATGTTCTCCATGTATGCCAGCCCCTCTGATGTTACCTGTCATGCCGATACGCTTTCCCCGATAACGGTTCATATTCCATGCCGCTAATTCCATACAAGCCGAAGACAAATCCGCAGGCACAGGCGGCATGGATGCCGCTGTTTTTCTTGCTTTAGCTGAAGTTTTTGCTTCGCAAAAACTTCGTGTTGTAAATTCGCAAGGATGCGAATTTACAACATAACCAGCCCAATAGATGACTTTGAAAGATGTATAGCAATATGGTTTTAAAGAAGTAGAAAGCAATAATTCAAAAGGATATTCTTCATTAAATCCGTTTCCAATCATTGGGCGATAAAATATTGGTTCTATGATTTTTTCTTTGTTTGTTGCCGCTTCTTTGTTACTTGCGAACACAACCAGTATTTCAGTAACAGGATATTCTCGAAGCGGAATAAGTAAATCGCCATTCAATTTTGAAGTTTCTATATATTTCTTTCGTAAAAATTTCCGTTTACAGTATTGCTCAATAGTCAAAGTAGCCGTCAAAAGACAAAATCTGGCAGTTTTATCCTCACGTTCATCAATACCCATTAACGCTTTAAAATCATCAAGGGGAATAAGAGTATATAGATTTTTTCCGTTATCTTTCATAAAGGAAATGTTAAATTGCTGTATATTAGAAAGGAACTGCATTTAAGTGCAGGTCTGCTAATTTTTTGTGGAATCACTCTCTTGCTGGAAATAATCTTGATCTGTTATAATTAAGGCACAGGGAGAAACACATGACGCAAACCATGACTTTAGATGAAAAACTAGCTATATCAATGAAGGCTTGTGCTTTATATAATGCAGGAGATGAAGAAGGGTTTAGCCGTGTAATTCGGACAGCCCCAATGCCTCCATATCTGGCAGCGGTAGCCAAGAAAACGATGGGTGCAGATTTCTTAATAAAAGGCGGCTACAACTTATCGGAAGCAGAGGCAGAATTTGGACACGACTGGCTTAGTAAGTAAGGTATATTCCGCAGCGTTTGCAATTGATTTCGGCAGGAAAGGATTTGCTATTAGAGGTAAAGCCGAAGAAGGGCGTATTTCCTATGAAACTGGAATATCAGTTGCGCTATCTGCATTTAGAGATGCCCAATCCACTATTGATCCCCAAGTAATAATTTTAATCGAGTATACCTTCCTGTCTCAGGAACTTCAATTTTGTGATGAAACTGATAAAGATAGTTTGAGCAGTCTTAAAAAAGCAATTCAAAGTTTTGATGACGCTTTTCTTGTTTTAAAAATTGTTGATGATAAAAGCCTTTATCAAAGTGTAGAAAATTCACACCCTCACGATAAAAAGTACAGAGTAAGCGGTTTCCCAAAAGATTCATTTCATATTGCCTGTGGTGGTCATAAAACAAGGCTACAGAATATACTCCGATCCCCTGGAATAGACCCAATTGAAAAAAACCTGCTCAAACAATAGTATATTATGGTTTAAGAACCGCAAAAAACATTGAAGGTAATTGTTTTTTAAAAGTAATTAATGGAGTCTTTTATATTTATACATATAATTCAATATATGGTATATATAAATCAATACTT
>WQYB01000133.1 GCA_009781475.1 Treponema sp. | reverse complement strand
GCTTTTTTTCCTGTTGTAACACCCTGTGATGTGGAAACAATCAGGGTTCCGTAACCATTCAATACCCTTGGCATACTTTTGTATCCCATATAAACACGACGGCCCGGTTTTGACACCTTTTCAATGCCGTGAATAATCGGAGTGGTATTGTCATCATACTTCAGGAAAACACGGATAACATTTGCGCCTTCCTGATTTGCCTTTTTAAAATTCTTAATATACCCTTCGGTCTTCAATATCTTGACTATCTCAAGTTTTAGCCTGGAGGTGGGAATATCAACCTTTTCATGTTTTGCCATGCCGGCATTCCGTATCTTTGTCAGCATGTCCGCAATGGGATCTGATACGCTCATCTACATCTCCTACCAGCTAGATTTTGTAACGCCGGGAATCATCCCTTCGCTTGCAAGTTTTCGAAAGCATAGGCGGCACATTTCATATTTACGCAGAAAGCCTCTTTGTCTTCCGCAGATTCTGCAGCGATTTACCTTTCGTGTTTTATACTTGGGTGTTCGCTGCGCCTTTACGATCATCGCTTTTCTTGCCATTCTTTATGCTTCCCCCTATTTCCTAAAAGGCATTCCAAACTTAGCAAGGAATGCTTTTGCTTCTGCATCAGTTTTTGCCGTAGTGGCAATAACAATATTTAACCCGGCAACTTTTTCTATCTTATCAAAATCAATTTCCGGGAAAATGATTTGCTCCTGAATACCCATCGAATAATTTCCATTACCGTCAAACGCATTTTGATTAATTCCATGGAAGTCTTTAACACGCGGCAAAGCAACGTTAACAAGCCTGTCAAAAAACTCGTACATTATTTTTCCGCGCAGAGTAACTTTTGCGCCAATTTCCTGACCCTGCCTGATTTTAAAGTTAGCGATACTCTTTTTTGCTTTTGTTTTTACAGCTTTTTGCCCTGTTATCTGAGTCAGTGTATCGACGGCTGCATCAAGAAGTTTTTTATTCTGCAGCGCTTCTCCGACACCCATGCTTACTACAATTTTATCCAGTTTTGGAATCTGCATATTTGACTTGTAGCTGAACTCTTTAAACATTTCAGGAGCAATCTGCTCTCTGTAAATCTTTTTAAGCCGGGGTACGTAATTTTTTTCCATTACAATGCCTCCCCGCATTTTTTACAAACTCGCACTTTTTTTTCACCTTCCGCTTTTATACCGATACGAGTCGGTCCGCATTTTTTACAGACAATCATCAAGTTGGAAGAATGAATAGCCGCTTCTATTTCGGCAATTCCGCCGCGATCTGTCTGCTTTCTTTTTTTCTGCGCTTTTTTAACGATGTTAACACCTTCAACAACAATACGATCTCTGTCGCGTAAAATTTTTAAAATCTTTCCGCGTTTTCCTTTGTCTTTTCCGGCGATAACTTCGACATTATCTTCTTTTTTAAGTTTAAATTTATGCAACGCTTGTGTCATATCAACCTTTACCTTTTCCTACAATACTTCCGGAGCAAGGGATACGATTTTCATAAACTCGCTTCTTTCCCTTAATTCACGCGCAACCGGTCCGAAGATACGTTTGCCTTTTGGATTTAACGCGGCGTCAATAATGACACACGCATTATCATCAAACCTGATATAAGTTCCATCGGGGCGGCGGTACTCTTTATGAGTTCTTACCACTACCGCTTTTTCTATAGAACCTTTTTTAATGGTAGATGTCGGTAATGCTTCTTTAATTGCCACTACAACAATATCACCAATTCCTGCGTATCTTCGCTTACTGCCGCCCAGTACTTTAATACACTGAACCATTTTAGCGCCTGAATTATCTGCCACATTCAGGAAGCTTTCTACTTGAATCATCTTCTATCTCCCCTTACTTGGCACGCTCAATAATTTCTACAAGCTTCCAGCATTTTTCTTTGCTGATAGGCCTGCATTCAATCACACGGACTCGATCACCTTGTTTTGCTTCATTTTTTTCATCATGAGCTTTAACTTTTTTTGACCGTTTAACATATTTTTTATAAAGAGGATGAAGTGTAAGTGTTTCGATTGAAACTACAATACTTTTTTCCATTTTATCGCTCTTTACTAATCCGATAAATTCTTTTTTGCCGCTTTTAACTTTTGCTGCAGCATTTGCTGTTTGTACTGCCATTTATTAAACCTCCGCCACTTTCCTGGCTGATTTTTGCTCTTTAATATCATGCGCATGGATTAATGTATTTAATCTTGCAATCTGCCGGCGCATTGTGCGTTTTTGCAGAGGGTTTTCTACCTGACCGATGACTTTTTTAAAACGGAATTCCATGTACTTCTTTTTTAGATCATCGCGTTTGACTTTGAGTTCGGCGTATGACAAGTTCTTAAATGAATTCTTCATCTCTTCCCCCTAAGCCCCAAGTTCCATTTCACTGCGAGCAACAAATTTTGTTTTAATTGGTAATTTTGATCCTGCTAAAGCCATTGCTTCTTCCGCTAAAGAACGGGTAATACCGCCGCCTAATTCAAACATTACTGTTCCTGGCTTTACAACCGCTACCCAATATTCGGGAGCGCCTTTTCCTTTACCCATTCTGGTTTCTGCCGGTTTCTTTGAAAACGGTTTATCACAGAAAATACGTATCCACATTTTTCCGCCGCGTTTTACATGACGGTTAATAGCGACACGAGCCGCTTCTACCTGTCTGTTTGTGATCCACATCCTGTCCAAAGCAACAAGGGCATAATCACCAAACACAACACTGTTACACCTGGTAGCGTTTCCAGGCATGTTGCCTCTTTGCACCTTTCGCCGTTTAACTCGTTTTGGACTTTGCATATATACTAACTCCTGGCAGGTGCTCGTTCCCGTCTTTTGCGGACAAGAGCGCCTGCGTCTTCTTTTTGTTCTTTACCGTACTTCATACCGTTGTAAACCCAAACCTTTACTCCAATCGAACCAAAGGGTGTATGCGCTTCAGTAAAACCGTAATCAATATCTGCTCGTAATGTATGAAGGGGAATTCTTCCTTCTTTTGCTTCTTCTGTGCGTGACATTTCAGCACCGCCAAGCCGTCCAGAAAGACGAACTTTAACGCCTTGCGCATTGCCTTTTTTAATCGCGTTTGTAATCGCTTGTTTCATGGTGCGTCTGAATGACGAACGAGCGAGTAATTGGCGAGCAATATTCTGCGCTATGATCTGCGCATTGTTATCGGCATTGCGAACTTCTTTAATTTTTATTTGTACTTTCTTACTGACTTTTTTCTGTAAATCATTGCCAATTTTTTCTATGTTTGCGCCTTTAACTCCAATTATTACACCAGGACGAGCTGTATGAATAGTAATTGTAATTCTCTGCGGGTGACGAATTATTTCCAACTCGGCAATATCCGCTCCTTTTGTTTCAGGCATATCCATAATAAGCTTTCGCAGATATAGATCTTCATGAAGAGCATCAACATATTCCTTCGGATCAACATACCACCTGGAACCCCAAGTTTTATTAATACCGATTCTAAGCCCTGTTGGGTTTACTTTCTGTCCCATTATTTAGCCGCCTTTTTTGAAGGTTTACTATTTTTCTTTGCAGTACTGTTCAATGCTGTTGAATTCGCTGTTTCATCAATTACTACAGTTATGTGACACATTCTTTTTAACTGCATATCCGCGCGTCCCCTGCCGCGAAACCAGATTCTCTTTAAACGGGGACCTTCGTCAATATATATTTCTCTAATATAGAGCATATCTTCGTCGAGTTTTTTATTATCCGAAAGAGCGTTAGAAGCTGCTGACTTTACAGTCTTACGAATAAGCTTTGCTCCTTTTTGAGGCATGTTTTCTAAAATAGAAACCGCTTCAGGATATGTGCGCCTGCGCACAAGGTCTGCAACAGGTCTTACCTTGTAAGGAGACCCGATAAGGAATTTTGTTATTGCTCTATAACCAGTTTTAGTATCTTTCATAATTCCGCCTATTTTGCCGAAGCCTTCTTATCAGAACCTGCATGCCCACGGAAAATTCGTGTGGGAGCAAACTCGCCAAGTTTATGACCAACAAGATTTTCTGTTATATAAACAGGTACCCATGTCTTGCCATTGTAAACAGAAATTGTTCCGCCTACCATTTCGGGAATAATTGTTGAGCAGCGGGAATATGTTTTAATCATCTTCCTTTCTCCTGACTTACTCAATTCCAATACCTTTTTATACAGGCTCTTTTCAATAAAAGGACCCTTCTTTACAGATCTTGACATACTCTCTTCCTATCCCCTATTTCTTCTTACCGCGGCTAACAATAAACTTCGATGAAGGTTTATTCTTTTTGCGGGTTTTATATCCCTTAGTTGGCTGACCCCAAGGTGTAACAGGGTGTTTACCCTTGCTTCTTCCTTCGCCGCCTCCATGCGGGTGATCTACAGGATTCATGGACATACCTCGAACAGTCGGGCGTATTCCCTTCCATCGTTTGCGTCCTGCTTTTCCCATATTTGTATTCATGTGATCTTCATTACCGACACTTCCGATTGTCGCATAACATTTTTTTAATACCATGCGCATTTCGCCAGAAGGAAGTTTTACTGTAACATAATCGCCTTCTTTCGCAGCAATTAAAGCGCCAACACCGGCTGAACGTGCCATCTGCCCGCCCTTGCCGAATGTTAATTCAATATTATAAACAGTAAATCCTAATGGAATATTTTCTAACGGAAGAGCGTTACCAGGTTCAATCGGAGCATTGGGACCGCTTATAACTGTCGCTCCTACTTTTAATCCTTTAGGAGCTACAATGTATCGTTTTTCGCCGTCTTTGTAAAAAATTAATGCGATGTTTGCGCTGCGGTTAGGATCGTATTCCAATGTAGCAACTTTACCGGGGATTCCGATTTTGTCGCGTTTAAAATCTATGTCACGGTATTTGCGTTTGTGTCCGCCGCCTTTATGCCACATACTTATGCGACCGTTAGAGTCACGACCTGAGCCTGTTTTTTTGCCTCTTGTTAAAGATTTTTCCGGTTTTGTATTTTTACTAAGGTCTGAATAATCAACGCTGGTATACTGCCGCATTCCAGGTGTTATTGGTTTATATGTTTTAATTGCCATATACTTACCTTACACTCCCTCGAAAATTGCAATTTTTTCGTCTTTTGCCAAACGAACAATCGCTTTTTTCCATGTTGCTGTATATCCTTTCCTGTAGCGAAGTCTTTTTGGCTTTCCGCCTACTACCATTGTTGTGCAAGAAATCGGATTTACATTAAATAATTTGCGAACTGCTTCTTTTATTTGTGTTTTTGTAGCAGATTGTGCAACTTTAAAAACATACTTGCCTTCTTCACGAAGCTGGTTTGCTTTTTCAGAAAGTACAGGTTCAATTAAAATATCTTCGTATTGAATCATTGTTCCGCTCCGTAAAATTCATTAAGATTTTTTGCGGCAGTTTCAAGCATCAAAACTTGACGACCGTAAAACAATTCATGCGCTTCCAGGCGGTTATAAGAAAGATACTTAACCCAGGGAATATTTGCTGCGGCTCTTTTAATATTAGGATCGTCATCTTTAAGAACAATCACTGTTCTCATTCCGGGATTAAAGTTTTTAAGCAAAGATGCCAAATCTTTTGTTTTTCCCGAATCGATAGAAAAATCTTCGACAATTTTAATCATATCGTTTTGTGCTTTTAAACTAAGAATGGTTCTTAATGCCGCTCTTTTTGCTTTTTTCGGCATCGAGTAGGAAAAGTCCCGAGGTTTGGGACCAAAAATAGTACCGCCGCCTACAAGGATTGGAGATTTTTTATCGCCTTGGCGAGCGCGCCCCGTACCTTTTTGTTTAAATGGTCTTGCGTTAGAACCGTGAACTTCCGCACGTCCTTTTGTACAGGCATTACCCTGTCTTCTGTTTGCAAGTTCGTTATTAATTGCATACCAAATTAAATCATCGTTTAATGGAAGACCAAAAACATTATCGTTAAGAACCATTGTTCTAATTTCTTTGCCTTCTTTTGAATACACTTTACAGTTCATTG
>WQYB01000132.1 GCA_009781475.1 Treponema sp. | reverse complement strand
TTTCTTCTTTTGAAAATGATTTTTCTCCCATTGATAAAATATTGTTTATCCTGTCAACCAATTCTCTATGCTGAGCATCAATTTTTTCTACGCCAGTTTCCATGTCTTTTGATAATGATAATGATAATGTCATCATAATTCTTTCACTCCTATTGTTTTTCTTACCTTACTGTTTCGTACGGCCAGTTTATTATACCACCAAAATCATATAAATTTGAATACCCCAGCTCCGCAAGTATAGCCGCTGATAAAGCGCTCCTTCGACCGGTTCTGCAGTAAATCAAAATAACGGCGTTTTTGTCCGTCAGTTCGGCTTCGGCTCTTTGCCTAATTTCGTAATCAGGAATAAGAATGGCGCCGTCAATTCTGATTTCTGTAAATTCCTGAATAGTACGAACATCCAGCAGGACATAACTATCCAGTTCATTCATCATTCTATATGCTTCATTTGCAGAAATGGTCTGCCAATTAATTCTGGTATTATCCGAATCTTCAGCATTGCTTTTTACGCATGCCGAGAACATTAGAAACAAAATCATAGTAGCCGCAGTCAAATATTTATTTTTATGCATTTTTCCCTCTATAATAATATTAAACTATTATTACTACCACATGACATAATAATTTTATACCAGAAAATATAAAAAATAAAGAGGCTTTTTGCTCTTTCAATATAAGCAGACTGATTTTTTGATTAAATTAAAATTTTATCTTAATTTAACATATCCCTAACAATCTTTATTTAAATTCAAGTCAGATTTTTGAAAAAATCAAAATAAATTTTAGGAGTATTAAGTATGAAGAAAAGATTTCTATTTGTATTAAGCGCAATTGCACTGTGTTTCGCAGTAATATCATGCGCTCCAAAAACGACTGTTGTTGACGGTATAACTGTTGCGGCAGGAAAAGGACAGGCAAAGTATGTTTTCGTCTTTGTCGGAGACGGAATGTCAAACGCTCATTTTGCAGCAACAGAGTATTACTTGGCTACAAAAGACAACCCAAAAAACTTTGGTCTTACAAGGCTTAATTTTACAAAGTTTCCTGTAATGGGGCTTGCAAACACGCATGACTTTGGTTCATTAATTACTGACTCTGCATCTGCGGGCACTGCATTTGCATCAGGCAGAAAAACACTGTCCAGTATGATCAATGTTGATCCAAGAGACGGAAGAACACCCTACAAAACAATTGCCGAATACGCGCAGGAAGCGGGAATGAAAATCGGCATGGTATCGACTGTTACTTTAACTCACGCAACTCCTGCGGCTTACTTTGCAAAGATTAACCACAGAAATAACACAGAAGGAAACGCAAACGAACCTGTGGGTATTGCTCAGCAGCTTTATGAAAGCGGCTTTGATTATTTTGCAGGCGGCTGGCTTGTTCCAAACAGCGACAATAATGACAGGCATTTAAACGAAGCAAGAAGGCTTGGCTATACTGTTACGCGCACACCTGCGGAGTTTAACGCATTAAACAGAAACAGCGGCAAGGTTATTGCTCTTGCAGAAAGAGTGCAGGATTCAGGGGCAATGCATTACGAAATCGATCGCAGACCTACAGATCTTTCACTTGTAGATTTTACAAGAAAAGGAATTGAATTATTGGAAAACCCAAAAGGTTTCTTCCTTATGGTAGAAGGCGGAAAGATTGACTGGGCAGGTCATGCCAATGACGCAGGCGCTGTTATTCATGACATTCTTGCTTTAGACGCTTCTGTAAAATTGGCGCTCGATTTTTATGAAAGATATCCAAAAGAAACTCTTATCATAATGATTGGTGATCATGAAACAGGCGGCATGGTTTTAGGCTGGGCAGGAACAACTCCTATCCCTGCCGAACCGGGAGTATCTGCAAATCTTGGTATGGGTTATTCACTGCACTTAGACAGAATTTCAAGACAGACAAGATCTTATGTAGCTTTTGATGATGAAATTATCAAACCGTACAAAGAAAGAGTTTCTGTTTCTCAAAGAAGATTTGACGATCTTTTTCCTGCTATATTGGAATCATTCGGCATAGACTTACGCCCTGCAAGTTTAAACGTTTCTCAGTTTCAGAAAAACCAGATCGAAATTGCATTTAGACGCACAATGGAACTGCCTGTTAACGAACCGCAGGAAGGATGGGCTGTTTTTCACGGAGGCTATGAAGCATTGTCTTTAAAATTAGTCCATGTACTAGGTCAAAGCGCAGGCATTGGCTGGACATCTTTCTCGCATACAGCAGCTCCTGTTCCTACGTTTGCTTTTGGCGCTCATCAGGAAATATTCGGCGGTTATTATGATAACACAGAAATTTTCTACAAACTGGCAAGCGCTATGAATTTAAAGGTGCAGTAACAGTTAAATAAATCTTTTTCCTCCAAAAAAGGTTATCCTTTCTGGGTTCTTTTGAACCTAGAAAGGATTTTTATTTTAACTATATTTCTTCTTTCTTGCAATATATAATATCAATTTTTTTCTAGAACATGAAGATACTCTTTTGTTTCATTTGCGGCAAAGGAACGGTTCTCGTCTTTATCTGCTTTAAATCTTTGATAGTCTGTTGTAAATAAATTATATCTGCCGTATTTTGACATTATTTTTTTTATCTCACTTACAGTCATGAGACCTTCGTTATTATAGCTTAAAAATAAATATTTAAACTGTGCATTCATAATTAAATTTTCAAACTCTTCTTTTATACTGTTTTTACTGCAATATTTTGATTTTTCATAATCTCGCAGACCTGTTTTTCCTTTTGGTATAAATTTTTTATACTCTGCTATTGTATTTAGCATGTGATAATTGGCTCCGTATTGCCGTTCGTTATACGGCGGATCCATGTATAAAATATCACCGGATATCTTCTTTATTAAAGTGTTTGCGTCTTTATTGTAGACCTTGTGTCCGGTTCCGTTTATTTCATAGTTCGCAGGTTCCAAAACCATTTCTTTTTGCGCAGATTTTTTTATCCCCTTTAAAAATGCGCCGTATACCGAGGCTGTATTTGCCACCTTATCCGCGCTTTCTAAAAGACTGCATAATAAAAAATAATACAGCTTTCTATTTATTTCGCCTTTTGTTTTTAATTCTTCTATTTTTTTTCTTATCGAATCTATTTTTTTTCCGTTATAATCAGAAAAATACTGCCGCAAACCGCTTCCGCCCATGCAATAATTTTTATATATAAATCCATCTTTACGAAGCGAAAGTTTGTTTAATTCTTCTATATATTTATTCTTTTGGGAAATTTTTGCATTATTTTCTATATAGTTCTTGTTTAAGACATAGCTGTATTGTTCGATATCATTTGCGATTACAGTTTTTACAAGAGTTTTAAAACTACGCCCTACGATTCCTGTTCCCGCAAAAATATCGCAAAAAACAAAATTGCTCAAATCACTACCGACAACAGAAAAAATACTTTCCTTTAAAAATGCCGAAAGTTTTAGTTTAGAGCCAATGTAGTTCATATCAATAATCCACTTGATTAAAAATAATGGATTTATTTTTAATACTAAATTCTACATAGCGTGTTTTTAGAATCTTATTTTTTTTGTTAAATGAATTCAAGTTAGTGATAAAATCTTTGTACGAAGAACCGCTTTTATCAGGATACTCCATGGAAATAATCATTGGTTCGATTTCAGAAGCTCTGTTAGGAATATAATACTGCTCAAGCCAATCAATATAGCGTTGAAGTTGCACTGTGATGTTATGATACACTATATCGGACTTAAGTTCTATTGGCACAACCTTTCTATTTTCTCCTGCTATTGAAAGCATGACATCAATCCTTTGCATTCCAACCCCGCAGGAAACTTCATTGCCAAGCCATTCAATTTTGTCATTATTAAATATCCCTATTTTTTCAACATTCTGTACAATATATGCCTGCAGATGTGATTCAAATTTGTTTCTTTTATTATATTTATAATTAAGTCGATGAAGTATATTAATTGGTTCTCTTCTTCCCTTATATTCATTTACAGAACTGGATAAAATTATACTTTGGTTGTCTTTATCAAAGGTAAAACAAGATCCGGGAATAGTTTTTTTGTTATTTTTGTTCTCGATTAATTTTACCAGTCTATCGCTCTCATTAATCGTTATCATCGTATTACCGCGATTTCCTTTTAATTTTCTATAAATCAGACTCCACTGCATTTGACATGGCAACTGAATTCCATTGATTTCATCCAGCGCCTCCCATTCAGTAACACCATTTGCATAAACTTTATATGGTTCAATAAATGCTCTAAATGTCAGTGATTTTTCCAATTTATTGTACAAATATTGTTTATCGTCATTATGATCCAAAAAAGAACGTTCGCTTTTAATTTTAAATAAACCGTAAAATTTGCCGTCAGATTGACTATTTTTTTGCAAATAAAATATAACAAAATCTCCTTTTCTAATTCTTTGGCTGTCTGCTATCATCGCTAATAATTTATTTTCTGTTGTATGATGAATACTTTTTGAAGAATTTAAAAAGTTTACATCATCATCTCCGGAGCCAGTCCCGACAAACAAGTACTCCAAATGGTATTTAAATGTTATATTATCTACTATAAATACATGAGTTGTTGACATATTCAGAATTCCTTCTTAAAAACAAAAATATACTCATGTTTAAAAAGAAAATAATCACTTTTTAACGCACGATACCGCCAAATTCCTTTTGCGCCTATTTTTCCGCGATTGCCTTCTATATTTTTTACAACAATGCCTTTTAATTTAACTTTAAAATTTTGTTTTATTGCATTCATTACACAAAAGCCAAGAGGAATAACTTCGCTTTTTTTATACACATCCCCCATAACTACAGCAAAATACCTGTCTTTATCAAGATAAAAAAGCGCATTTTTAAATACATCAATTATTTTATTAAGAAATAATGTAATATCACTGATAGAAGACAAATCCTCCGGCAACTCTGTAAATTTAACAATATCCATATAAGGAGGGTGCGCTAACAAAAATTGCACACTTTTTGCATTTTGTGACTTTATAGCTTTAGAAGCTGATCTATCAAATGATTTTTTGTCGGCAACATCGCAGGAATGTAACGAAAACTTTATTTTTTTATTGCCTTTCATTTGACTTTTTACAAATTTGATAATATCTTTATTTATATCAAACCCTATGTAATTTCTGTTTAATTGTTCGCATTCAAAAAGCGTTGTACCACTACCGCTAAAAAGTTCAAGAACTACTTCCTTTTTTTTGCTGTATCGCCGAATCAACTGGTTTGGAATTTGCGGTATAAAATTTCCATGATATAAATTTGTATGCTTGCCGCTTTTTCCCCGGGAATCCAAAAGCCATAAACTATCCGTATTTATATCAGATTCTTGCCAATTTTCTACAGAAGAATTGTTCATCAAATTAGTTTATGGTATAGCTTCAATGCATGTCAAGCTATGCCGTTCCGCTTGATTTTTTTTTGTAATTATGATAATCATGCTTATAATCATTATAATACAAGGAGCCCCATCATGGCGCAACATCAGTTCCAGACCGAAGTAAGCCGTCTATTGCACCTTATTATTCACTCTCTTTATTCCAACAGAGAGATATTTCTTCGTGAGCTTGTCTCCAATGCCTCTGACGCTTTGGACAAACTAAAGTACCTTACGGTAGCAGACGAAGCTTATAAATCCATCAATTTTGATCCTCGTATCGATATTTCCTTCAATAAAGAAGGTAAAACGCTAACCATTTCTGACAATGGGATCGGAATGAACGAGGCAGATTTAATCGATTCGCTTGGAACAATCGCCCGCTCGGGCACAAAGGCGTTTTTGGAAAAACTTGCCGAAGACGCAAAAAAAGATTCTAACCTTATCGGGCAGTTCGGCGTAGGTTTTTACTCGGCGTTCATGGTCGCAGAAAAGATCGATGTTATTAGCCGCAAAGCAAATGAAGACGCTGCATTCAAATGGTCGAGCGACGGCAAGGAAGGTTATGAGTTGGAAAGCGCCAGCCGTGACAGTCAGGGTACAACGGTGCTTTTATACCTCACAGATGAGGGAACAGAATACGCAAACAAATGGTCAATCGAAGATATTATCAAACGTTACTCCAATCAC
>WQYB01000131.1 GCA_009781475.1 Treponema sp. | reverse complement strand
TAGCCGGTATTTCAGGAATCGAAACTTTTTTGCGGCTCCTGAAAGCCAAGCAGGTGCGTAGGCTTGAAGGAGTAAGCGTACATGGATGTACGCTTAGCAAAAAAGGCGGTCTGGAGAGAGCAAACAGGATGTTTGCGAACGGAAGACGATTCCGATCAGCCGCTAAAGCGTCTGCTTTCAGGCAGCCGCTGATGTTCTATTATTTGTAGAAAAAATAACATTAGGGCGCATAGCTCAGCTGGTTAGAGCGCTTGTTTTACACGCAAGATGTCCGCGGTTCGAATCCGTGTGTGCCCAATTTGTTTCGCTAATTTTGTAAATTTCGGAGGAAAAAGTGAAAAAGCTAATTTACGCATGTTTAATAATTATTTCAATTATCTCTATTTCATGCTTTGGAAGGACGGATTCCAACCTTGTAAATCATACAGGAGTAACTGTTCGCCTCCTTACCGATGCTACAGGAGTTGATGATAGATCTTTTAATGCGGCTGCATGGCGCGGAATTCTTGAATTTTACGGTGATACTTGGGCTAACCCAAAACTTAAGGGAGCCGCTTACGACTGGGTTACAGCGCAGGATCGAAGTATGTACATCCCAAATTTAAGGCAGGCAACTGATGAAGGTTACGATCTTATTATAGCTACTGGTTTTACCTGGGATGAATCATTAGACAGAGTAGCAGCTGATAATCCAAACCAAAAATATTTAATTGTTGATGTAGACTGGTTAAGTTCTCCGAATGTAATGCAGGCAGTTTACGCCGAGCATGAAGGATCATATCTTGTTGGAGTTGCGGCGGCATTAAAAGCGCTGGAAGATGGTATTGTTAATCCCCGTTTTGGTTTTATAGGCGGAGTACCCGGCGCTGTTATTACAAAATTTGAAGTTGGTTTTGTTCAAGGTATTTTATCTGTAATTCCGGACGCACAAATTGTTGATTATTATGTAAATAGCTGGGGAGAACCTGCTCTTGCCAAAATCCAGGCAATGAACTGGTATGATGCAGGGGTCTATGCTATTTTTTCCGCAGCCGGAAACAGCGGTAACGGTACTATTGCTCAAGCAAGAGAATACCGTGCTGCAGGCAGAAATGTTTGGGCTATCGGTGTTGATTCAGATCAATTTGAAGACGGGTTATATAACGATACAGATTCTGCAGTTCTTACTTCGATGCTTAAACGTGTTGAAAGCAGTGTATTATATGCTTTAAATGCGGTTAAAAATAATACTTTTAACCCAAGAGTAATAACATTTGATTTAAAAGTTGATGGTGTCGGTTATTCATCGGTAAATCCGGCTTTAAGTGCCGATATTATTGCTAAATTGGAAATTGTTAAAGAGCAGATATCAAGCGGTCAGATTGTTGTAGCTGCTACACTTGCCGATGCCGTAAGACTTCCCGGCTTTCCGCAGAACTTAAGAGCTATTGACGATTAAAACAAAGCGGTTTTCGCTTCTTGATATTTTTACCGGTTCCAACGCTGTCATTTCTGCCGCAGTTGTATTTCTTGGTTTTCTTGTCGCTACTTTACTTCTTGTTATTATTGGAAGAAACCCCGCCGGAATGTATGAAGCAATATTACAGGTAGTAAGCGGATTTGATTCAAGACGCGGAACATGGAATGTCCGCTATGTGGGTGAATGGCTTGTTATTTCTATGCCGCTTATTTTATGCGGATTAAGTATGGGTTTTTCCGCAAAAGCGGGATTGTTTAATATTGGAGCGGAAGGGCAGTACATAATAGGATTAACTGCTGCGCAGATTATCGCGCTTTCTTTTGCGCAGATTTCATTTTTACATTTGTTTGCCGCTGTGTTAGGTGCAATTGCCGCAGGCGCTGTTTGGGGTGGTATTGCCGGTTTTTTGAAAGCCAGATACAAGGTTTCGGAAGTAGTTACGACCATCATGATGAATTATATAGCTCTTTACCTTCATCGTCTTGTTACTTTAAGAATACCGGGCAGCAATAGTTTTAGTACGCCTGCTTTTTCAGAAACAGTTATGCTTTCAAGCGGTTTTTTATCATCAATTACAAATAATTCAAGATTAAATAACGGTCTTTGGTTTACAATTGCAGCTGTTTTAATTTACTGGCTTATTATGGAAAAAAGTACACTTGGTTTTTCCATGCGAGCCACAGGTCTTAACAGGGAAGCCGCTTTTTATGCGGGTATAAAAGTAAAAACTAATATTGTAATTGCTTTATCAATTTCCGGAGCGTTTGCAGGACTTGCAGGAGCTGTTGTTTCGTTAGGCATTTTTACACAAGGACGTGTTTTAACAGCGTTTGAAGGTTATGGTTTTGAAGGAATCGCAGTCGCTCTTGCGGGTAATTGTTCTGCAATAGGAATGTCGGTGATGGGATTACTTTTTGGAATGTTAAAATCAGCGCAGCCTTTAATGCAGTCACGTCAAATACCAAAAGAAATTGTTTCGATAATTATCGGGCTTGTTGTGGTTTTTATTTCGTTAAGACCGGGGATACAAATGTTTGCAGAATGGCGGATGAAAAAAAAATATTTACCTTCAAAAAATGAGGGAGAATAATGGAACAATTTACTTTTTTAACAGGAATGATTCCCTCAACATTAATGATTGTTTCTCCTATACTGATCGCCGCAATAGGCGGAATGATTTGCGAACGAGCAGGAGTTGTTAACATTGCTTTGGAAGGGCTTATGTCGATAGGCGCAATGACAGCGGCAATTACTCACGTTCTTTTGGAATCAACAATTGGTTTTTCAATTCCATTGGCGCTTGTTTTGGCTGCCCTAAGCGGCGGTTTATTTTCATTAATTCATGCTTTTGCTTCTGTTACGCTAAAAGCTGATCAGGTTATTTCAGGTACAGGAATTAATCTTTTGTCTGCCGGCATTACAGTGTTTGTTTGCCAAATTGTATTCCGCATGGATCGCAGCATTAGTTATAAGATGGGAATGCAAACAGGATTTTTAGGGATTTATCCTACGGTTTGGATAGCTCTTATAATACTGGCAGTTACCTGGTTTGTAATGTACAAACGCCCTGCGGGGCTTCGTCTTCGCGCCGCCGGAGAAAATCCTCACGCTCTTACCGCATGCGGAGTTAATGTAATAAGAATTCGCTACATTGCAATATTAATTTCTGGTATTCTTGCAGGTCTTGCAGGAGCTTGTGTCGTTTTAACACAGGATATTCAATTTACTGTTAACACAATCAACGGTAAGGGTTTTATAGCGCTTGCCGCTGTTTCATTCGGGCGTTGGGTTCCTTTAGGTGTTTTGGGAGCTAGTTTATTATTTGGCTTTTCATCAAGTTTTGCTGTTAACGTTTTTAATATAAGAAGTCTCGATTTCCTGCCATCGGAAGTGTTCAACATGCTGCCGTATCTTATCACTTTATTTACCCTTGTCATCTTTAGCGGCAAGGATTATGCCCCCAGAAGTATTGGGCAGCCTTACGATAAATCAAAAAATTGATATTTTTGTCATAAAATACCAAAAATTCATAAAAAGTTGCATTTTTATTTAAATCGATTAGAATTAAAATAGGGTATTTTTTACATTATTATGGAAAAAAAGAAAAAATCACGCTTACGGGTTCTCTATGGTATTATCATAATTAATACCATTTTTGTTATTCTATCCGGCTCTATAATCCTGGTTTCCATGTGGATTAGCTCTGAAAGAAACGTGCGTGTATTGGTTGATGAACTTAAGGAAGAACTGCAAAATGCTGTTTACACCGAGGCTTACAGGTTTTTTAACCAGACCATGATTGAAAATCAAAGTATTACCCACCTTTTATACAGAAATTTCGAAGATCCTGTAAATAATGAGACTGAACGTGAACAGCTTCTTAGTTATTACAGGGAAAAAATGAGATTTCACCCCTGGTTTAAAAAAGTTTTTTATTCGGATACCGATGGAAATATAGTTATTCTTTTCAGGATGCAGGACGGATCGTTTTCAAGGCGTTTTGTAACAAATGACGGGGAAGAAATTTTTATTCGCTGGGAACATGAATGTGTAACGTCTTACGGTTCGTATCCAAACTCTATCGAACCTGCAGAAATTGGCTTTGATCCGCGCAGACAGATTTGGTATAACATGGCGGAGAAAGAACGAGGGATTATTTGGGCTCCGGTTGCATTGTTAACAACAGATAATCTTCCCGGTTTAACCAACTCGATTCCTTTGTATGATCATTTCGGACAGCTTACGGGTGTTAGCAGTATAGATATTGCAGTAGATGAGCTTTCCCGTTTTCTAGGTTCTCTTTATCCGACTCCAAATACTCAAATATTTATTATTGACCAGCAGGAGCGTATCATTGCTCTTCAGGTAAGGAATGACAGGGATTTGGAAAAACTTTTTATACGAAGTACGGATAGTTATGGAAATGTTGATGTCAATTTCAGTACTGTTTCCGCTTTTTCCGACGCAGATTCACGGTATCTGATAGAAAAAATTCTAGAAAGCAATGATCAGTATAATAATATCAATTACAAAAGAAATACTTATATGACAACCCGTTTTCCGATTACTATTACAGGCGGACTGGATCTTATTGTATGTATAATTACTCCTGAAAATGACTTAATGGGCGGCATTCGTGATAATTTAAGAAATGTTACTATTTTTTCCATTATTATAATTATAATTATTCCGATAGTAAGCGCATTCTTTTCTCAGACCATCGCAAAGCCAATGCGTGTTCTTGCAAGTGAAATGTCAAAAATTAAATCCCTTGATCTTGATTCGCATGTAAAAATTCAAACAAACTTTTCTGAAATACTTGATATGCATGAATCATTCGAAAGTATGCGTAACGGGCTTAAAAACTTTAAACGTTATGTTCCATCAGATTTAGTTGACCATCTTTTAAATGATAATATCAGCGCTGATATCGGCGGCGAAATGCAAGAGCTTACAATATTTTTCAGTGACATCGCCAAATTTACAACAATTGCGGAAAAGACAGAACCGCAGCAGCTTGTAATTGATCTTCATACTTATTTCGGAATTGTTTCAAAAACAATACTGGAAAACAAGGGTACTATCGATAAATATATCGGGGATGCTGTAATGGCATTTTGGGGCGCTCCGTCTCCTATGGATGATCCCGCAGATAAAGCATGTAACGCGTCGATTCAAGTCCGCAACAATTTGCACACATTATCGCGGCAGTGGGGAAATCAGGGGAAACTTCCGTTTCACACACGTATCGGTATTCATACAGGTAATGTAATTGTCGGAAATATGGGTTGTAATTCGCGTCTTAACTATACTGTTATAGGAGATGCTGTTAATGTTTCCAGCCGTCTTGAAGGTTTAAACAAAGTTTACGGTACGGAAATTGTTGTAAGTGAAAATACATTTGAACAGTGTTCAGATAAATATGAATTCCGTCTTTTAGATCGTGTTTCTCTTTTAGGCAGATATGAAGGAATGAATGTTTATGAATTAATCACATTCAAAGACGATCTTACCAAAACAATAAAGAAAATTTATAAATGTTATGAAATAGGTCTTCAAAACTACCACTTAAGAAAATGGAAAGAAGCAATAAAATATTTCAGCACAGTATTAAAATACCGCCCGTTTGACGCTCCTAGCAAACTTATGAGAGAAAGATGTTTGAAATATATGAAACATCCGCCGCCAGAAGACTGGAACGGGGTTTATTCGCAGTCGTCAAAGTAAAACTACTTTAGATTTATAAATTCCGTAAAATTAATTTTTGTATCTATTACTGTAAGATAGTTATGTTCTGTAGTATCGCAGAAAACAAAAAACTGTTTATATTTTTTAACGATTCTTGGTTGTACATTTTCTGTATGACCTGCAGCCTGATTATAATCTGGAACGTAATTGTTCAATAGCGCATCAGGGCGAATCCACAAAGGTCCTTCGTTTGGGTTATTTCCATAACTATCCGGTCCAACCCATTTGAAATAGTGTGGTTTTTCTTTAAATAATTGATTTATTTCACTTATATCATTTAAACCACAGCATTTCATCCACTTTGCGGAAACCCCGCCATGAGAAAAAATCCATTTATCATAGATGTATACAGGGTTATAAAGATTTTTATATTTATTGTAAAATTCTTTTA
>WQYB01000130.1 GCA_009781475.1 Treponema sp. | reverse complement strand
TTGGAACCTTCAACATGCATGACGGAGAAATATCCGGCAATAGTTGTGGAGTGCGTGTGTATGAGAACGGAACCTTCAACATGCAAGCTGGAAGTATATCCAGTAATACAGGCACTGGAGTAGTTATTTATTTTGGAACCTTCTACATGTATAATGGAAATATATTTTGCTATAACGGTGGTGGGGTGTATTTAAACGATAGTGCAATCTTTATCATGCATGATGGATATATTTATGGTTATACAGCCGCCTATGGTGTTGTGAATGTAGCTGATAGTGCAATCTTTTGTATTGTAACAGGAACGATTTTCAATTCCTATGGAGCAGCAGCATTAGTTGGTACAGCTCAATACGGCACATTCAATGGCCCCATATGGAACAAAAATGGCGATCTGTCTACTACTGATGACACTATCATTGTAGAGAATGGAGTATTACAATAAGTCCAGTTTGTGACAGATGAAAAATAAGTTTGCCTAATGCTTGATAAGCACAGCATTAGGCTCATTATACTTTCAGGCAAAACTGGACCGTGTCCGGAAAATTGCCCGGTGGTTATAATATCTGGCGCCTCAGTATTCTATGATAAAGTCATTGACTTTAGTGTAATAATATGCTATAAAGTCCATATTAAAACGAAGGACTTTATATGAAAAGAAAGATAACAAAGCAGCTTCTTGATTGGAAAAATAGCAAGTTTAGAAAGCCATTACTCTTACAGGGTGCGCGTCAGGTAGGCAAGACCTATACGCTGTTTGATTTTGGCAGGCAATATTATGAAAACATCGCGCATATAAATTTTGATACAAGTACAGCGATAAACGCGGCATTTGATGAAGATATAACGCCGGAAAAGCTTATTCCAAAGCTTAGTATTTTGTCGGGCGAAAAAATCGTAAAAGAAAAAACGCTTATCATCTTTGACGAGGTGCAGCTTTGCGAAAGAGCATTGACAAGCTTAAAATATTTTTGCGAATCTGCACCTGAATATCATATCGCGGCTTCCGGCAGTTTGCTCGGCATCGCTGTAAACCGGGAAAAATATTCCTTCCCTGTCGGTAAGGTTGACAGGCTTTATATGTTCCCTATGGATTTCGGGGAATTTTTACTTGCTTTTGAAGAAAACGAACTTATCGATAAAATTCGATTTTGTTTTTTAGAAAATAAACCAATGGATGCGGTACATCATAAATTGGCAAATGAATATTATAGAAAGTATCTTGTTACAGGCGGCATGCCGGAAGCGGTCTGGAAGTATGCGGACACGCAGGATTTTAAAATTGCAAGATTGACCCAAAGCAGTATAATCGCTGATTATCTCGATGATATGAGCAAATATAATACGTCAATTGAAACAAGAAAAACACGCGCCGTTTATAACAACCTGACAATACAGCTCTTTAAAGCAAATACACGGTATCAATACAAGATGATTAAGTCCGGCGCCCGCTCAAGCGAATTTGAAGGAGCTTTAGAATGGCTTGAACTGGCAGGACTGATTGACAGGTGCTACTTAACAGAAAAAATTATCCTGCCGTTGAACAATTACCGGAATCCTGAGAGCTTTAAAGTTTATATGTCTGATATTGGTTTATTGTGCGCTCAAAAGGCGTTAAAAGCAGAAGACATTATTTATTCTGTTCCTTCTTTTAACGATTTCAAAGGCGGCATGGTTGAGAACTATATAGGGCAGCAATTAAGAGCGAATGGTTACGAAAAACATTGCTGGGTATCTGGTTCAGGTGCAGAAGTAGATTTTGTAATACAAAATGAAAACGGCGTTATTCCAATTGAGGTTAAATCCGCTGACAATACACAGGCAAAAAGTTTGAACCGTTATATTGAACTTTATAAACCGCCTTATGCTGTCAAAATAGCAGATAAAAATTTTGGATTCGAAAACGGTAAAAAAACCATACCGCTTTATGCCGCATTCTGTCTGTAAACGTGCCTGTCACTGCCTGCTGATGTATGGCGCTAAATATATTATTGAAGTGTTTTAATAACAGCTTCCTTTTATTTAAACAACCACCATTTTCTTTTTTTTTGTCCTAAAGATATGTTATCAGCAGGATTTTCGATATAATCCGCATTTTCATATTTTAGTTCATGTTCTTGAGAAATTTCACTCTTCCAATATGAATCAAATAATTTCTCAAGACGCTTTCCGTATCCCGATTTTCTGCGTATGCGAAAGGATAACTCAGTAGTATTTTTTTGTTTTTCATCTGGAGTATCTATGTTATAATCTTCATATTCTAACATATTTGGTGTATAATATATATGATCATTAATAATAATAATTGTTGCAAAAGGTGAAAAATAATATCTGCAACAATGAACGTGAGTTTCTTCTTTATTATATATACGCATTAATTCTTCGATTCTGTTAGTTGAGCGGTTAATTTCGCCATAAATACCGCTATTTTCAAATGTATTTTTATTTTCTGCATTTTTATCTGATCTTATATCTTTTACAAAATCGAATCTTGATTTTAATTCCGGATTTTCTTTTGTGCATATCAAAATACGGAAAAAATATTCATTGCACTCCTGTTTCATTATATCATATATTCCTGAAGTCAAAAAATATGAATGTAATGATACGCCAATCATTTTTATTGGATTATCTTTTGTCATATGGTTTTTGTTTAGATTATTAAAATCTTCTAATAAATGGGAAAAATAATTATCATCTTTGTGACGATATGTATTTAATATTCCTAAATCATGTAAATCCATTTGATGTTTACAAGAAATATCGATGTTCTTTTTTATACTGCAATAAATATTTTCTAGAACAGTTAATATTAAACCAGCTATAAAACCAATAGAAGCAATAACAATTGATAAATAAAATCCTTTTTCTTCATTACCTATATTTTCATTATTATATATATGAAGAGCAAAAAGTAAGATAATTAAAGCAAAGCCGCAAAAGATTAATTTTAATTGATTTTGTTTTAAATATTTCATCCTAAGATACCATCCTTTTTACAGTTTTAATTCATATAAGTATATCATTAAAAATTACTAAAAACAACTGCGTTGGATATTTCTTGTAAAATAACGATATCATTTAATATATGGAACCATAAATAAGAGAATGCTGTCCGGGATATATCGTCTCATTGTAATTATATTTCATATAACATAAGAAATATAATCAGATAACAACAGATATTCTATACCAGCCTTCTTTGCTATTTCCTGGTAAACAATAACTTTATTTTGAGAAATATATGTTTGAATATAAAATTATTACAATAATAAAAATTTTAATATTATAAAATGATTTTTATCAATAAAAATTCGGATTTGCTCATATCTAAAGCAAATAAAGACAATTTGTTAATAAACTAAAACAGAAACCGTACTAAAAACGCAGAGTCATCCCTGATAATCTGCTGCTTCGGTAAAGACCTTGCATTATATTTTTGTATACGTTCATTATAAGTTCTCCTGTTCTTTTAGTCTTTTTTCTAAAAGAATTTGCATCCTGGCGATTGCGATCCGTTCAGCTAAAGATTATAATCATCCTCATATTCATGTTTTATATCAGGATACAGGATTATTTAAAGCATTACGAAAAAGGTAAAGTTATTATAAAATGAACTTTATATAACCTTGCAGACTTTATGGTGCCATGCATCAAATGGCAGTGACAGGCACGGAGAGTTATATATTTAAGCATCTTTTTACCAGATGGTATAAAGTCATTTTGAAGGATGAAAAAATGAAACAAGAATATTTAATATTTGAAAATAATGTAATACAAAAATTTTGTATGGATTATAAATATAAAAAAATTAAAAACAGGTTTTTTTCAAAAAATAATGATATTAAACTCGAAGAAAAGCATATAATGTTTTGGCCTTTTGTAAATTTAAAACCTTTCAAATACATTAAACCAGAAGCATATAATAAATTGTCATCTTTTCTTGCAGATAATATTGAATTATCAATAGATTCAATATTAGAACATAGATCTGATATGACAAAAGCAATCCTGACTTATCATAATATGCATATTATTTTAAACAATGAAGAAAATATAAGTGAATTAACCTCTGAAACCATAAATAATTTTGATACAGTGTATAATTTTGAATATTTAAAAAATACAGAACATGTATACGGTCGCCTAATTAACATTATAACAACTATTTTAGGAAAAATAAATGAGAAGGATTATAAATCTCAAACAAATATATCAAGTAAACTTAATATATTACGTAAATATGACTTTGAAATTCTGACAGAATGCTGCAATCCTGTCATTAGAAATGCAATATCTCATGGAGCTGTTTATTATGAAACAAATACGATTATTTTTATTGATAGTCATGGCAGGGAAGAAATTTCTCCTAATGAATATATAATGATTATAGATGATTTGTTAGACACTTGTGCTTCAATATTACTCGCTTTTATTGTATTCATACTTGATACAGACAAAATATTATTATCCTCTGATATTCCAGATGGAATTATTTTTATTTATCTTTCATCTCTTCTGGGATATGAACATTTTAAATTTGAGAATATATTACCTAATAGTCTGGGAGAAAACAAGAAACAAATTGCTTTTTTTATTAAAACTGACAGTAATTCAAGAAAATTACATCAATTTGAATCAATAAAATTAGCATATTTTCTAAACACCAGATTTAATCATAATTATTCAAGGATCGTAATAAATATTAACTCT
Organism: Treponema sp.; assembly: GCA_009781475.1. Taxonomy (GTDB): domain Bacteria; phylum Spirochaetota; class Spirochaetia; order Treponematales; family Breznakiellaceae; genus WQXQ01. Next base: position 1,429 of record WQYB01000130.1, on the reverse strand, counting down.
GGGAAATCAATTATTCCAGCTATGTTTATTGATTTAAATAAACTTAAATTAGCTATGCAAAATAAATCTTTAAGAGACATTGGAAAGTCCATTGATGCTTCTTTATTATGGTATGATGAAAATAAGATTCAACAAATGATGTGGTTCTATAAAAATTATTATCATTATAATAAAGAAAAGATAAAAAATGATTTCTTAAATACTTTTTATAATGCAAGGAGTATAAATTATTATGGTGATAAATATTATATAAAAAAAATAGAAGACAGAAGCAGTGAACGAGCTGGCAGGATCTTTATTCATGCTGTTATAAATACAAATGATCTGTTTAACAATATTGAAAATATTATTGATATGATATTACATATAATAAAAACACATAAAAAACAAAGAAAATTGAAAATATGCAAAGGATTAAGTGATAAAACAAAATATACTAAACCAATCTATATATGGGGTAGCTTATATAAGCAAGATAACAGAGCAAGAAATATAAGATTGAATAAAAATAAAATATGTGATTTTGAATGGGTAAGAAATACTAAAAAATATAACCCTATTTTATTAAAAGAAATAAATGAGATAAGGGGAATTAGAATTAAGTTTGAACCTGTTTAGTGAAGATATCTTAAAAAAATATGTGCAAATTAACCATCAAGATTGTAAAAATCTTAAGCGAGCCAGTCAGATTAATAGAAGCTTTTTTCAACCAGTTTTTCTTTTGAGGCAGTGCAAATTATATTAAATTTTCTCAAATTATTTTGCCAGAGAAAAATATTTGCGTTTGAAAAAGTCATCTTGGATCAAAATTCCGAACACCGGTTCTGGCTGCAATACTCGCACTGTCATCGCTTGAATGTCCTAATGATCTAAATGACACATAGCCAGAAGATGTTTCCATTGGAGTAAACTCCTTGGATATGAGCTTACGTTATATATACAAAATGCATCCCATGCCTTATCAGGAAATTTGGAGTTTTTTTCTTCCTATTATTTAACGTATACCGTTGAGCAACCGTAATCCTTATTCATTAAATCGCAGCCCAGTGTCTTTCATGTTCGTCTTTGTCTGAGCAACCCGGATAAACGGCAATTTCACTGAGATTAATACTCTCACTTCAATACCTGTTTTCTTTATATATTCCCTGTGTCATAATGAACGAAAAGTTTCCTGTCACCGCTATTTGATGTATGGCACCACTAAAAATTCGTGTAAAGCCGTACCCAAGAAATTCAAAAAATAATAAAAAAAAGCTTGACAAAACTTGAATTTACATGTACATTCAAGCTCCGGGAAAAATATTTCCGGCAGTGATATTTGGCAACAAGCTTGTTTTTGAAAGGAGACAGGCGTTAGGGAAGGGGAGAGAAAAGTATGACCGATGAGACTTGAAAAGGAATCAAGGTTGTACGAGCAGGTGGATTGGCA
>WQYB01000129.1 GCA_009781475.1 Treponema sp. | reverse complement strand
TTTTCCAAGGTCGGATGAGTTAATGCGAAGACCGTCTTTCATGTCGGCTCCGGCTTTTGTTCCGCACAATGTACACATACCTTCGCCGTTATCCAATGTGTTTAATGCCCAGCTTGCTTCCAAAGCAATTGTTGCGCCGTTTTCCATTGTAATAAAACCAAAAGCAGAATCTTCTACTGTGTATTCCTTTGGGTCCCAGGGTCCCCAAATATTTCCGCTGTCGGGATTATCATTTAATTTTTTGTAAACGCTGCCAACAACCGATTTTGGTTTATAGTTATCCATCATCCATAAAGTCATATCAAGAGCATGAGTGCCTATGTCAATTAATGGTCCGCCGCCCTGTTCTTTTTCTTTAAGGAAAACACCCCAGGTTGGAACGCCCCTTCGTCTTATTGCATGAGCCTTTGCATAATAAATTTCGCCTAAATCGCCGCGTCTGCAAACTTTATTTAAATACAAGGGAGCCGGCATACAACGGTACTGGTAACCAACGGTTAAAAGTTTGCCAGCCTTTTTTGCTGCGTCTACCATTTTTTTTGCATCTGCAAAAGTTGTTGCCATCGGCTTTTCGCACATTACATGTTTGCCTGCTTCTAAAGCGGCAACTGTGATGGGAGAATGAGAAATATTCGGCGTTAAAACATGAATAACATCGATTGAGCCGTCTTTCATAACATCTTTATAATCTGTATATGTTTTAGCGCCCGCAGCGCCGAACTTTTTACAGAGTGTTTCAGCTCTTTCCGGTATTATGTCGCAAAAAGCGGTAACTTCCGCTTCCGGTATTTTCGCTATTGCCGGTAAGTGCTTTTGCTCGCCTATTCCGCCGCAGCCTATAACGCCAACTTTTAATTTCTTGCTCATGTGTCTCCCCTTTTAATTTGTACTTAAATAAATATTGGTTATTTTAACATAAACAAAAAATAAACGCAATTAAGAATTTACCACGAACCACACGAACCAACACGAAAGCACACTACGATATCGAACAGCAAGTTCGTGATTTTCGTGTGGTTTGTGGTTAAAAATTCTTTGTTTTTTGTGGTTAGGTATTTATTTCCTGCCGACTGCGATTAGTTTATTGGCGTGTTGGTTGTAGGGGATTTCGTTCCAGTCGCCGTATATTTCTATCGTAGAAAATCCGGCTTTTTGCATTAGATTCTTAAGCTCACTGGCACTGTAAAGACGCTGGACAAATGTTTTTTCTACTCTTTTATTGTCTTTAAGTAAAATCCAGCGGTTTTTAAAAAAGGTCCAGGAATCCAGGGGTTCGTATTCTGTAAGTATTGTATAATCATCGCGTTCAAACCATTCGGCTTCGACAAAATCTCTGGATGAGATTTCTTTACCAAGTGTTTCGATTATGAAAGTGCCGTCTTTTTTTAATGATTCGTAAACATTGCGCAAAACTTTTAAATCATCATTTTGATCGGAAAAATATCCAAAGGAAATATACAGGTTTACGATTACATCAAAAAAATCAGGGCGTTTAAATTCCCTTGCATCACTTTGGATATATTCAATTTTTAGATTTTCATATTTTGCATCTTCGATTGCTGTTTCAAGAAAACTTTTTGTAATGTCAACGCCGGTAACTTCAAACCCTATGCGTGCAAACTCGGAGCTTATGCGTCCGATTCCGCAGCAAAGATCTAAAACCTTTGGAGCAGATTCCAAAGGTTTGCGCCATTTATCACCGGGTGTTTCTCCGTAAAGATTAAAACGGCAAAGACGAGTGACAGAGTCGGCTACTTCACCGACTTCCGACCAGTGGTTTTTATCAAACATAACGGGAGCAAAATGTTCCCAAAAATCGATGTCGTTAAACCACTCAGACACTATGCTACTGCGTTTTCTGTCATCGGATTTAAATAACCGGTTTGCACACAGATATTAAAAAGATGTCTTGCGATTGTTTCTTCTGTTGTTTTAACGCTTCCGTTTTTGTTGCGTGTAAAACGGACAAGATATTCATTTTCCATCTCTTTTAAGATATCAATGTACTCTGTACAACCCGGTAAACACTTAATACTATAACGTTTCATACTATAAACATCGGAAAGTTTAATATTTGACTTGAGGTTTTTTTTTATTTTTCCTACAATAATAATGATGAAAATCCGTTTAAAAATGTTCCTGGTTGTTCTTCCCCTGATCATTGTCCCGTTATTTCTGGCGCAGACGGCATCGTACTTTCATGCTGTAAACGGCGTTACCCGCCTGGCACGCCAGCATTTGGGATTTAAACTTGGAGAGCTGGAAAAATATACCAATAACCAATGGAAACTTTTAGCTGAAAATAATTTTGCCGAAAGACCGGAAATGATCGAAGCGGCGAAAAAATCAATAGAACAATATGCGCGAAGTATTTTATCAAGCGAAACTGAAATTATATTTGCTATCGGAAAAGACGGTATTGATATGAAAACAGCTCCTCTAAACTTTGATCCAAAAGCATTTATAACATTAAAAACACTTCTTGAAAAAGAAAACCAGGGGCTTCAAACATTTACAGTAAGCGGTGAAAAAAGAATATTCCAATCTTTTTATTTTACTCCTTTTGACTGGCACATTGTTATAAGCGAAAAAGAAGATGTCTTTTTAAAAGATGCAAAAAATATAACATTACAAACAATAATTTCTATTTGCGCTTCTATTGTTTTGGCTGTATTTTTACTTATATTGATAACAAACCGCCTTACAAATCCCATGAGGCGTATTGTACAAACAATGAACACGATAATCGACACTGCGGATCTTTCGTCTAAAGTTGATGTTGAATACAATGATGAAACTGGCATCCTTGCCCAAACTTTTAATAAAATGACAGAAGAACTGGACAGGGCATATTCGCAGATAAAACGTTATGCGTTTGATGCTGTACTTGCGGGGAAAAAAGAAGAACGTATCCGCCACATTTTTCAAAAATATGTTCCAAATGATGTAATCGAGCGTTTTTTTGCCTCCCCGGAAAAAATGCTTGTAGGCGACAATCGTGAGCTTTCTATTTTATTTTCCGACATTCGCTCCTTTACTACAATTTCCGAAGGAATGGCTCCGGATGATTTAGTAAATTCTCTTAACAGATATTTTTCAGGACAGGTTGATATTATCTACAATAGAAAAGGCATCGTAGACAAATACATAGGAGATGCAATCATGGCGTTTTGGGGTGCTCCTGAAAAACACGATGATGATGCGCTGCAATCTGTTTTGTCAGGAATTGAAATGACAGAAGCTGTTAAAAAGTTCAACGAAAACCAACGCAAACTTGGCAAGTGCGAATTCCAAATCGGCATTGGTTTAAATTACGGCGAAGTTACTGTCGGTAATATCGGAAGCGAACGTAAGATGGATTACACTGTAATAGGAGATGCGGTTAATCTTGCATCCAGAATGGAAGGTTTAACAAAAACATATCATTCCGACATTTTAATTTCTGAAAGTTTATTTGAAACTCTCCGTAAAACTTCGCCCAATAGCGGTCTTCATTACAGATTATTGGATACTGTTGCCGTAAAAGGTAAAACAAAAGGTGTTAAAATATTTACCGTTAAAAAAACATTAACAGAAAATGAATTAAAAGCATGGTCTATTCATAACCAGGGCATGAAGCTCTTTTATCACCGCTCGTTTAATGAAGCGGCGTTAAAGTTTAAAGAGGTGTTAAGTATTTTGCCCGGTGATTTTAACGCGCAGAACTTGTTGGATAGATGTGTTGATTATGAAAAAAATCCGCCGCCTGAAAACTGGAACGGCGTGGAAGTGATGAAAAACAAATAAATCGTAGAAGAGTTCACACGGGGGCACGGAGTCACGAAGAGATGCCCGTTATTAGATAAATATAATTATAATAAAAATAAATGATAGCTATCTGAGTTTTCTGGTTATTAAAGTTAAGATTTCGAATTATAACTCCGTGACCTTTGTGCCTCTGTGTCTCCGTGTGAGATCTTTTTAGTTGTCCTGTAATAATTGGCGGATGGCTGTTAATTGATTGTTAAGATCTGCGATGCGCTGCTCTTGCGAAATATTAGCCGCGCGAAGATCTGTCACCTGCGAAGAAAGATTTGAATTTTCTGTTTGAAGCGACGTAATCGTTCTGTCTTTTTCTGCTGTACTTTGTTCAAATACCGTGTTTGCATTTCGCAAGCTGGTGATTGTATCTTCAAGTTCGCCAAGCCGTCTTTCCAAACCTGTACTTCCGCTATTAAAAGCGTCGATTGTTTTTTGCATTTCGGTAATTGTATTTTCCAGTTGAACGTTAAGTATTAGTAAATCAGAATGTTCGGCAGAATTATTATTAAAATTATTTAAACCTGTACCATTTTGTTCCAATCGTAATTGCTCCAAATATACATCAATACCGCCCAAAAACAACGCTTCAATGGCAGCTAATCTTTCTCTTTCTGTTGTAAGACGTTCGATCTCTTTCATTGCTTCACTTAATTCACCAGATGCGGTTTGTTGGGCTGCGGCAAACTCTCTTGTTCTTTCGTCTAACTGAGCGCGAATACGGGCTTCTCTTGAACGGGAGTTTTCCAATATTAACGCTCTTTCGTCCTGTAAAACAGCAAGTTCGCTGCGGTATGTATGCTGCAAGGCTAGCAGATTTTCCTGAGTAATAAGCTGTTCCGAAGTTAACTCGATATTACTGGATCGCAAAAGTGACAATTGATTATCTACATCGTTAAGGCGTGATGTAATTGAAGCAATTTCAAGTTCTTTTGCGGCGATTTTTTCTGCGGTTTCTTTGCGGATTTCATCGATAAGAGCTTGTTCAACAAGATTGTAAACCGCATTTCCTGTCCTGTTACGTTCATCTGCCTTATTGTTAAAAAAAACCAGTAAAATTATACCGATTATTAAAACAGCGGCAGCAGCGGCGTTTATAATAATTGGAAAAAAACGCCCGTTTTTTTTTGCGTTTACTACAGGGTTTTCTAAAGAAGCGCCTTGTGAAAGAGAGCGGCGGTTTTTTTCCGCGATACTGTTTATCTGCGTAAGTATTTCTTTTTGTTCCTCGACTGAGATCCCCGCTTTTTCATCTATGTAATCTGACATTAAATATCCTTAATTTATCTACCACGAACCACATTCATCCAGCACCTAAGACTTAGGTGCTGGACAAGCCATCACGAAAATAAAATATCCGCGGATTAACGCTGATTGTTTCTCCGTGTAACTCCGTGTACTCCGTGGTTAAATATTCTTAAAATCAAGTTTTAATTTTCTCCGCTTCTTTGTTGGAAAGGCGTAAACCGCCGGCTTTTAAGCCCCGTACATTATAATCCTGCGCTTTAAAATTTTCTGTTAAAACTTTTAATCGAGGTTTTGGTTTATAATGAATTGTAAAAGTAAATTTTGGTCGTGTGTCAATGTGTAAAACTTCCGCGCCGTCAGGAACTAAAAAATAATCTTTATTGATAATCCAGCCTTCGATAATACAGCGTTTGATGCACGGGAAACCTGTTTCCATGTCTTTGTAAATAATTGTAAAAACTGTTTTTGCAAGAACTTCCTTGTCGGCGGCATCAATAAACCAGGCATCCGCGCCTACAAATGTTTTTTCGCACAAATCCATTACAGAGTACATTCCGTTTCTGCGGATTGCAAGAATTCTATCGAACGGTGAAACTTCCGCAATCTTTGCCCCGGAAACATTGGTTCCAAGATAACCGGATTTACTGTCATATTTTAAATCGACATCGCGTTTTACTACTTCTTTTGCTATTACTTTGTCAAACTCACCTACTACGGTTTTCCGCGCTCCCTTGCCGTATTCTTCGTTAGCTTTTATTTTAGCAATAATACTTTTAAGATACGTAACAGAATACGCTACAATATTTTTAAGATGGGAGTTAATTTCTTTTATACGCGCGTTAATCTGTTCCATTTCGTCACGCGCTTTATTTATGTCGTATAACGAAATCCTGCGGATTGGAATTCTAAGCAAGTGTTCAACATCATCATCTGTAATTTTGCGAGGTCCCACTTCTTTGGCAAACGGTTTAAAACCGGAGATTACCGCATCATGTACGCCTTTAACGGTTTTCATTTTTTCGATTGCTTTATAAATCCGCTCTTCTATAAAAATTCTTTCCAAAGTGCGAAGATGCAATTTGTCGAGTAGTTCTTTTTTTTCAAGTTCAAGTTCGCGGGTAAGAATTTTTACAATCTGCTTTGCGTGGTATTTAATAATTTCGTTAACCGTCATTACGGCAGGAAGTCCGTTTTTAATAACGAGCAAATTTATAGATATTGACTGTTCACATTCTGTAAATGCAAAAAGAGCGTCTACAGTT
>WQYB01000128.1 GCA_009781475.1 Treponema sp. | reverse complement strand
GAGAGAGAGAGAGAGAGAGAGAGAGAGAGAGAGAGAGAGAGAGAGAGAGAGAGAGAGAGAGAGAGAGAATTTGAATTCATGCAAGTAATTGGGTTAAAAAGCCTGTTTTCCACCTTTTCTTGTCTCATGTATGTATTATGCCATTTCTTGAAAATTAATTCAAGTACTAAAAACCTTTTTTTGTTCTTTTTGCGTTTAACTTTTTTCTTATTTTCCATATAATTCCCCGCGCGAGGATGATGTGCGCCGCCGAATGGTGGTGCAATAAATCTTTCCTTTCATCTCGCCGACCGCTAGGGAGGCATGCGCGGAGCGACCAGTGAACTTGGGGTAAAATAAGCCTTTTATTTTTTTTGTTTCTTTCGTTTATGGTTGTTGGCAACGTTGGGGTAGCCCGAATAAGTGAAACCTACTGTTTTGCAGGGCTGCAAAAATATGGTGGAGTAAAATACTGCAGAGGGCGATCGTCATATATGACGCGCCCGAGCGGTGTTTTGCTTAATCAAAAAATGCCGAACAGGCATTTTTGCGCTAATCGTGTGTTAGGCGACGTTTTATTTTTCTTTATTAATCCTATCTATCCTAGTTATTTTATATAGCTTAGGATATATTTTAATAATTTTTAACAAATATGGAATCAAAGAAAATGGTTGGTTAATTTTTCCAGATACTTCTTCTAATAAGGCAATCAATTTTTCTTTTTCATTTTTGTAGTCAAATATTGACAATATTACATTATCGTTTTTTCCAAATATTTTATACCCATCAATTAAATTATTAATAGTTATTAATTCTAAATTTATACTGTCTTTTGGATTCATTAAATCAATCTTTAAATCGATTCTATTATTATCAATATGAAAAGCTATTTCACCAAACCCTATTTCTGGTTTAGTTAAAATAAATAATTTTTTTATTATTGCATTTTCATCAAATACTATTGTAATAGGTTGTTTATTTATAGATTCTAAACCAATGTTCTGTATTCTAAATTTATACAACGAAATTGATTTTACAAAAGATCCTTCGTAATTTATTTCGATTTCATCCTTTATGATATCTGAAAAAGATAATAATGAATAATTTTCTAATCCTACAAACTCAATTACTTTTGTTCTATACTTTTTATAGAGTGCTATATTTATTTTTCAATATAAAATATCGCCTAACAAGGTTATGAAAAAAGAAATGCGGGAGCTGGTATACTAAGTAAAATTTGAAAAGAACGATGCTGGTTGTAACTTAAACTGGGGTAGGATTACTGACCTCGTGCTAACTAATAACAACCAGCACCGCATTGCCTTTTGGGGAATGGTTTTAAAAGCAGTCATTACACCGTATAGACGTTTGGTAGTATACTGATTTGCAGAGCAAACCCAATTCCTTTTCAAATTTCAGTTCATTTTTTATGGAGGAACTTATGAAGTATGTTGGTATAGACCTTCACACTAACCGTTTTATCTGTTTTTATTTATCAGATAACTCTAAGGAAAAACAAACAGAAACTTTTAATCTTGATGCGAAAGAGTTAAGAAGTTTTTATTCAACAATCAACAAGGATACCTATATTCTTGTTGAAGCTACCATTAACACATTTTCTTTTAATACTTTGTTTAAAAATTTAGTCAAAGAAGTAATCATTGCAAATACATATCAGCTTAAATCCGTAGGCGTTCCTGGAAAGAAAACTGACAAGGCAGACGCTTACAAACTGGCGGAAAAATTGAAAGCTGAAGTAATTTCCGGCGTTCAACAGATAGTTCCGGTTACCATTCCTCCAAAGGAAATCAGGGATTTAAGAGCTCTTTTTGCTACTTATCGTGCTTTAATAGGGCAATCAAAGAATCGTATTCACTCGCTGTTAAAAGAAAATCTATATCCTTTTACCAAAGAATACATATTTGGAAAAAAAGGCTGAATTGAAATAAGAAAAATATCAAGTGATTATCTGTTATCATTCCAGATAAATCTTCTAATGGACAGTTTAGAGCATTTGGAAGATGCATTCGATAAACTAATTGTGGAAATAAATAAAACTGACGCTTCATTTATGTCTGAAATTGAAATATTGACCAGCATGACAGGTATATCTGTTATAACCGCAATAGCGGTTAGTGCTGACGTTAGCGATGTTTCAAGGTTTAGAAACTCAAAGCATTTTGCCTACTATTTGCGAAGCGCTCCAAGAGTTGAAAGCTCTAATGATAAAACAATTATAAAAAGTACTAATAAAGCTGCAAGGAAACTTTCAATAACTCTCATTTTCAGTCACTTAATCATTTTCGTGATGACAATGAAAAGCTGTGCCGGTTTTACAAAAAAGTAAAGTTTTATAAGAAAAAAAGGAATAATACGGATGGCTTTGTGTCGTAAGGTAATAACAGAAATATATCAGATGCTAAATAAGCGAGAATATCATTATTTCTGTAATCTTGTATTGCATAATGAGAAAATGTCAGAGTATAGAAAGTTATTTGGGAAAGAAAATATTATTTTTCAAGAATTTTCAAAAGCAGCTTGACTTTTTTCATAGATGTTTAAGATTGGCGACGTTTGGGGCAGGTAATAGGACTTGGGTGGTAATGTCCCCTGCCCCAAATGTGGTGAGGAGAAAACACCACAAAGGGCTCTGAAATACTGAACAATTCTTCCGCTTGAAGCGCGTATACAAGTATTATTCTAATCATTTATTATTTTTATATTTTGAATATTAATTTTTTTTTCTTTAAATATTTTATTATTACATTGAGTAAATACTTCAACATAATAAGTATCATTTTGGATAAATACCAATTTTTGCTCATTTATTAATTCAACAATTATTTTATTTTCTTCAATTATAGCATTTTGAAAAATACTTTTAATAAGCGATTTATCATCTTCTGAATAATTTCCAAAAATGTTTATTTTTTTTATTCCTAATATTTCATTTTCTATACTATTCGGAACCATATATTGTTGCATCCATTTTTTAGATTCACCATCTTTCATTTGTTGAAATCCTAATTGCAATGGAATTCCTTGAAAAAAGGGGAAATATGTATTTTGCCAAGGCATGGTACGAGTTAATAAATTAAAAAACCATTTAAATTTTAAATATTCAGGCTTACTAATATTTATTCCTATTTTATTTAATCTTTCGTATTCATTTTTTATATTATTAGTTTCGATAAAAAGACAAATAAGTCCTCTGTGATGATTGTTATACATTTCAACCCATTCTTTTCTCCATCCTCCGCCATTTTTCTTCAAAATTCTTATCATTTCAAAATATTCATTCCCAATCCAAAGATTTGTTGCTTTAAATCCAAAAGTTCCTTTTCCCCATTTAGGTTCATATGGAAAACCATTATCTTTTATTTTATTTATAATTGTTTTATCTATTTGGTACTGTTTATTAACATTTATTACCAAATGGTCTATTTTCATATATTCTTCATTCATAATAATTTATATACTATATTATAGAACATTATTCAATACAGAAATTTTAATATTTCGCATTACATTTAAGATTGACGACGGTTTGACAACCCGAATGAGCAAACCAAAGGTTTGCAGGGCTGCAAAAATGTGATGGAGCAAAATGCCGCAGAGGACGAATCCCGACTGTAATTTTCTGGAACCCGAGCCGCCGAACAGGCGGCGTAGCGTTAATCGTATGTTATGTGCAGTATTTTCTTTTTTACATAATTAATAATTTAGAATATATTGAATATATATTATTAACAAGTTTAATAATGTAATTTTGATTAATATATTAATTGACATTTTTTCTTTATGTGTTATTATAAATTATTAAATTATATGTGGTGAATATGTTGTACGACAGTGGCTTGGATAATGTAACTATTTTAGATTCATATCTTCTTAATGCGAAGAAAAAATGTATTACATATCTTCTTTCGCTTGATTCAAAAAAGTTCCTGCATCATTTTTACAAAACGGCAGGTTTAACTTCTCCTGCTCCTGCTTATGGTGGTTGGGAAGGTTACAATGGTTCTTCGTATTGGAATTTTCGCGGGCATATGTTTGGCCATTATATGTCGGCATTGTCACAAGCATATCTATCAGGCGAAAAAGGAACATTGAAACAAATTAAAACCGCTGTAAAAGGGCTGAATGAATGTCAGGACGCTTATAGTAAAGGCAACCCCGAAAGTGCAGGTTACATTTCCGCTTTCCCTGAGGCTGATTTGGATATTGTGCAACAGATTAAACCACACACAGTAAAACAGAATGTACCAGGTCCAAGCGATGAACCTCATCGAACAGTTTGGGTGCCTTGGTATAATCTTCATAAGGTTTTAGCAGGGTTAATAGATATTAGCAAAAATGTGAAAGATGATGAAGTTGGCAGTTTGGCTCTCCAAGTTGCTTCTTCTTTTGGTGATTACATATACAATCGCATAAGCAAATTAACAAGCAATAAAGTCCTTCTTTCTACTGAATATGGCGGCATGAATGACGCTCTATATGAACTTTATAATCTTACAAAAAATATTAATCACAAAACAGCAGCAGAATGCTTTGATGAAACAAACCTGTTTGAAGTGTTAAAACAAAATCACGATATTTTAAATGGAAACCATGCAAATACAATGATCCCAAAATTTATTGGAGCATTAAAAAGATATATTTTTCTTGGAGATAATGATTATCTTACCATAGCAAAAATTTTTTGGGATATAGTTATTAATCATCATACTTATGTTACAGGAGGAAACAGCGAGGGTGAACATTTCCACGCACCTGATTCTTTTGGTAAACATTACATGAGCGAAAGAACCTGCGAAACCTGCAATACCTATAATATGCTTAAACTCACCCGTGAATTATTTAAGATTACCCAAGAGAAAAAATATGCCGACTATTATGAAAACACTTTTATTAATTCAATATTATCATCGCAAAATCCAGAAACAGGTATGATGACTTATTTTCAACCTATGGGTGCGGGATATAACAAAGTCTATAATCTGCCGTTTGAACATTTTTACTGCTGTACAGGAACAGGAATAGAAAGTTTTACAAAGTTAGGTGATTCGATTTATTTTTCAAGTGAAGATAGTATATATGTTAATATGTATTTTAGCTCAATATTCGAATCTAAGGATATAAAAATATCACAGGAAGCCGATTTATTAAAAAACGATAAAATAAGTTTCAAAATTAAATCAAAAAAACCTAATATAAAGTTATATCTGCGCATTCCTGATTGGTGCTCTGAAAAACCTGTATTAAAAATTAATGAAAATCCAGTATTATACACTGAGATTTCAAAATACATATTAATTAAAAATTTGTATAAAAATAATAAAATTGAACTTACTCTACCTATGAACATATGTGTTTACAATTTTCCCGACAAGCCCGAAACTGTAGCATTCAAATACGCTCCTTTTGTTTTAAGTACGAGTTTAGGCAAAAAGGATATTGAAAAAACTGCAATCGATGGTGTTAATGTTCGCGTTTCAGTATTGGACGAATCAATCCCGAAAACGATTTCTATTCCGAAAGATTCTAATCTTATTCGTATTGATGATAGTAAAGATGGTCAAGCACAGTTCAAATTGCAAAATACTAATTTAATTTTTACGCCGCATTTTATGCGATATGATGAACGCTATGGACTATACATGACATTTACTGAATCAGTATAGTCACATTTACCATAAGTACACAGAAAGTGATTTCATAGAAACTTGTAGAATACTCAAAGCTTGTTTTAGATGTCTATATTAAAATAAATTGACTTATTTGCAAAAAATTGTTATAATATTTCTGATTAAACAATTTTTTTTAAAGAGGTGATTTATATGAATCTAGAAATTTTACAAAATGGAATTAAAGTCATGTTGTCAAAGAAGTTCAATGGCAACGCAGATATGGTTAAAACAGCCATGCAGGATTACAATAAGCACCCCGACGCTCAAAACGTGATTTATTGGATAGGTATAACCGGCGCATTGAATGCGGAATTGATGGCACGGGAAGCTCCCAGAGCGCCGGAGCCGTCTTCCAGCGGCGATTATGAATACACAATAGAAGAAAACAAAATTGTTATTAAAAAATATAACGGCACGCAAAAAGATGTTGTTATACCCGAAGAAATTGACGGAAAACCTGTAGCTTTTATAGGTGATCGTGCGTTTGGAGGAATAGGTTTTACTTCGGTTGTATTTCCCTCAAGCCTTATAGAAATCAGAAGTTATGCTTTTTCGCGGAGCGAAATTGAAGAAGTTATTATCCCTGAAAGCGTCGGAGTCTTAGGGGAAGATGCCTTTGCTCGGGGCAAACTCAAACGCGTGGTTATAAAGCCCATACATAGTTTAATCATAGAAAAAGAGGCATTTTGCCGCAGTGAAATCGAAGAGCTGG
>WQYB01000127.1 GCA_009781475.1 Treponema sp. | reverse complement strand
TTTGTAACAATTGATTTTGAAACATCAACTTATTCACAAAATAGTGCCTGTTCTATAGGGCTTGTAAAATATCAAAATGGAAAAGCTATCGACTCTTATTATTCATTAATAAGACCTCCTAGATTATATATTCGCCCTGATTTTACAGATATTCACGGCTTAACCGTAGATGACGTAAAGGATGCGCCAAAATTTAATGAAATTTGGGAAAGCTGTATATTACCTTTTATAGAAGATTATCCTTTGGCAGCGCATAATGCAATATTTGACAAAGGAGTATTAAAAGGTGTTTTGGAGCATTATGAAATCGAAGTACCAAAATTATCTTTTTTCTGTTCGTGCGAACTTTCCCGCCGTACATGGCGTAATCTAAAATCGCACGCGCTTACCGCTTTAGCCAAAAATTTTAAAATTGTCTACGAAGCCCACAACGCTCTTGACGACGCTAAAACATGCGGAAAAATTATTTTACTGGCGGCAGAAAAACACAGCAGTAAAAGTGTGAAGGAATTGCTTTCTAAAACAGGGTTGAGAATGAGTGCGCTGGGGTGAATAGAAATTGAATATTAAAGTAATTTTTTAACAAATTTATACTTGACTTACAAATAAAATTATATTATATATTAATTATTCCCGCGAGTGGTACGCCATTCGCTCCCGCGCTTAGGGTGCGGGTTTTTTTATCAACAGCCTTTTTTATAATTTAGTAAGGCGGGTAACTGTAATACCTGCCGCCAAACTAATAATAAAGACAGGCAGCATAAAAATAATACCGTTTCCTATAGAAAGATACATATAAGTTTTTAGAGCATCAATTATTTCAACGCCATTTTGAAATATTTCGATAAGAGTCCCACCCAAAATTATAATAAAAGTTATTAAAATAATAACTTTTGCGTTTCCAGAAATAAACTTGCATGCACCGTCAAGAGCTCCAAAAAAATCGGCTTCTTGCCTAACCTCCGCTTTTTGTTTTTGAACTTCTTCTTCAGAAATCTCGCCCGCGCTAAATACTGTTTCAATAGCCATCATTTTTACCTGCATACTATCAAGAACAAAACGCGCGGCGACTTCGGCAACACGAGTACAACCTTTGCCTATAATAATAAGCATAAAACCTGCAAAAACAATAAATAAAACAAAACTTACATACAATTGCCAGGTATCACCTGAACCTGCAAAAAGTTTAGAAAATGTCAGTATAAACCAACCGTCAAAATTCTCTCCTTTTGTAAGGATTTGTCTTACGGCAGAAATATTTATAGCAAGAGTAAAAAGTGTTGATAATAATATTGTTGTCGGAAGTAATGAAAACTCTGATGCTTTTTTTGAATACATTACAATTATTAAAATTATAATTGCAAAAAGCAGATTTAATCCAATAAATATGTCTACCGCTATTACGGGAAACGGAACTACAATAAATAAAATAATCAAAATGAATGAAAATGCAGGATATGATATTTTAATTATACCTAAAATATTTTTTACCATAAATTTCTCCTCGTAGATACGAGTTTATAATATTACTCTATCATATATTGCTATAGTGAAATTTTATACTAAAATTTTTTTTCCATTTCTTCGCAAAGCAATGAAAAAATATAATTTGCACTTTGTCCGTAAAGACCTGTACTGTCATCGGAATAACATTCCCCAATATGAGATTCGTAAAAAAGTTTAAGCGCTTCGTTTTCAGAGCAATTAAAATGCTCCATTACAAGCGGGATTATAGTTTTAAGCGTTGATGCTCTTATAGTTCCATGACCCATAATTATTCCAATTTTATAGATTCTATATATTTTATATAGGCTAATGATTTTTCAGTACAAAAACAATATTGGTTATTTGCAGGCATAAAGACAAGTTTTTGTAAAGCAAAATCCGGCGGCATTAAACCATTAATAACAGCCTGAACTGTTTCGCCAACATCGTCATTAGCAATTTTTCCATATACAATATCAAAACTATGTTTATAATTTTTATCATTTCGGAATTTAATAATTAAATTAAGCCAATCCATTACATAATCATCAAATATTTTTATATTTAAATCCCGATTTGCTCTTTCAATATCATAATCATATATATTTAATACAGCTATTTGCTTTCTTACTCTGCCTTGCCTGATTGCCCATTTTTCAGCCTGCTCTCTTATATCGGTACAATAAAAACCAGTGCCAAAATCACGGCTTGATAATGAATGACGAATTACAGGATTTTCAATACTTTCAGTACCGCCGTGATATAAAATCATTAATTAGTTTTCTCCATTATTTGTTCAATGTCGTTAAGTACATAATCAAATCCATGACCATGTAAAATGTCGTAATCTTCATCAAGCATTTTAAGAATGCCGTTTTTTTCAAACAAAATGTATGCTTCATTGCTCAAAATTGCCTTGCGTTCGGCATATAACTCTATACAAAATGTTTTAAATGAAAGACGGCTCATAAAACATCCCTACCCAAACTTTCCCGTAATATAATCGCTGGTTCTTTGATCTTTTGGGTTCATGAAAACTTCGGCTTTTGTGCCTTCTTCTGTGAGGTGTCCCATCAACATAAACACCGCTCTGTCACAGATGCGTCCTGCCTGCTGCACATTGTGAGGCGCGATAACAATTGTAAACTGTTCTTTAAGCTGCATTAAAGATTCTTCGATCTTCGCGGTCGAGATCGGGTCGAGCCCCGAACAAGCTCTGTCAATTAAAATAACTTCGGGCTGTAATGCCAAAACACGCGCTATACACATACGCTGCTGCTGACCGCCCGAAAGACTCATGCCGGAAATCGAAAGCCTGTCTTTAACTTCGTCCCATAACGCGGCTTTACGCAATGAATCTTCTACTATATGTGATAATTCTTTTTTACTTTTTTTACCGATAAGGCGAGGACCATAAGCGATGTTTTCAAAAATAGAAATTGGAAGCGGCGTGGGCACTTCAAAAACCATTCCAACCCTGCGGCGAAGTTCTGTTACGTTAACATCATCAGCGTAAATACTTTGTCCGTCTAAAAGTATTTGTCCGTTCATCCACGCGCTTGGAGTAAGATCACAGAGCCTGTTAAGAGAACGCAGTAATGTTGTAACGCCGCTGTTTGCGGGTCCAAAGATTGCCATTATTTCGTTAGAAGGAATTTTAAGACTTAGATTATAGATAACCTGTTTTTTGTCATAATAGAAGTTTACATTGTTTAAAACAATCTTTGGTTCCATATTTCCTCATGGCGGCATGGATGCCGCTGTTATAAAATTATGAAGTTTTTGCTTTGCAAAAACTTCTTGGCTACAATCGGCACGGATGCCGATTGTAGCCACTATCTCTTTAAAGACTTTGCTATAAATCTATTAACCAATGTATTGGCTACAACGTTTATCAGCAAAATAAAAATTATTAAAAGAGCGGCAGTACCGTAGGCATTCTCCATCGAAATACCTTCCGATGCCAATATATAAAAATGTACTGCCATTGTTCTTGTAGACGCGAAAATTGAATTCGGCATACGCAGAACAAATCCTGCTGTAAGATAAACCGCGGCGGCTTCGGCAACACAACGCCCTACGCTCAAAATTATTCCGTTTACAATGCCAAGAAGCGCAGACGGAAATACAACCCTGCTAATCGTCTGCCACTTTGTCGCGCCTAAAGAAAAACTTACCTCGCGGTAAATTTTTGGGACAGCCAAAATCGCTTCTTCCGATGTGCGGATAACAGTTGGCAGGATCATAATCGCAAGTGTAAGCCCTCCCGATAAAATTGACCAGCCCAAACCAAGAATTATTACAAAGAAAATAAAACCAAAAAGCCCGTATACTATAGAAGGAATCCCCGCTAATGATTCAGCACTGAAGCGAATAATGCGTGTCACAATAGTTTCTTTTGTATACTCCGCCAAATAAAAAGCAGTGCCGATGCCGAACGGAATTACCAAAATGATTGCCAATCCTGTCACCATAAAAGTGCCAACTATCGTGGACGAAATACCGCCAGTGCGCCCCATGCTGCGCGGAATGTCGGTTAAAAATTGCCAGTTGATAACGGGAATGCCTTTTATTAGTAAGTAAACAATTATAAATAATAAAAGAGCGATTATAGAAAGAGCGATTGTCCAAATTAATACTTTTACTATCTTTTCACTTTGTACGGGTGTAAGTTTTAATTTCATTATTTTTTCCGTGTAATATATTGAGCGAATGAATTGAGCAGCATAATCGAAACAAATAATACAATACCTGTTGCAAAAAGCGCTTGCTGATGTTCGCCGGAAGCATAACCCATTTCGATTCCGATATTCGTAGTAAGAGTTCTTACAGGATCCAAAATTGATTCAGGAAGCGCGACTGCGTTTCCCAAAACCATAATGACAGCCATTGTTTCACCTACCGCTCGCCCTATCCCTAAAATTACCGCAGCGACAATTCCGGATTTTGCCGCAGGCAGCATCACAGAATAAATTGTCTGCCAGTGTGTTAAACCCAAAGCAAGCGCGCCTTCTTTGTACTGTTTGGGTAAAGCTAAAATCGAAACTTCGGATATACTTATAATGGTAGGTAAAATCATAACTCCAAGTATTATCGACCCCGTTAAAATACTAAGACCGGGACCCCCAAGATAATCGCGCACAGCCGGAACAACAAACACCAAACCCAAAAAGCCGTAAACTACAGAAGGGATTCCCGCAAGCAATTGTATCGCGGGTCTGAAAATATTACTCATCATCGGCGGCGCAAACTCCGCGAGAAATACTGCGCAGCAAATACCGACAGGAACGCCGATGATAACAGCGCCAATGGTGACTGTTAAAGTTCCGATGATCATCGGGAAAATTCCAAACAGTCCCCTTGACGGCGCCCATTCCATTCCAAAAACAAAATTGATAATGCCGACCTGCGCGATTATCGGAGCGCCTCTCATAATGATAAATACAGTTATCAGCGCCAGCACCGAAATCGATGAAAGAGCCAATATCAAAAATACATTTTTTGATAAATTTTCTTTAAACTTTTTTATCATCTTAATCATATTTATTACCATATATTATTTTCCATATTAAGGGATTAACCCCTCTTGTGTCATCAGCTCTTTACCGCGCGGCGATAAAATAAATTCGATAAACTCCATCGCAAGCCCCGTAGGCGGTATCGATTTTGACACAAATAAAAACGGACGAAAAAGTGTGTAGCTGCCGTCCATTACATTTTCAGGCGAAGCCTCGATGCCGTCAAGACTTACAGCTTTTACTGTGCGATCGACAACACCTAGCGAAATAAACCCGATAGCGTTTGGATCACCTGCGACAAGCTGCCGTACCGCTCCGTTGGAATTTTGCACGATAGCTCTTGGTGTAATTCGATGCGATGTATTACTACCCATAACCATTTCTTCAAAAGCGCCTCTTGTTCCGGAACCTTCTTCACGCGCGATTAAATGTATCCTTGTCTGTCTTCCGCCAAGCTGGCTCCAGTCTGTTATTACGGCGGAATAAATATCGCGAATCTGTTCAAGTGTTAAATTCACGATTGGATTGTTTGGATGAACGATCACGGCAAGTCCGTCTTTCGCTATTTCGATAGACCAAAGATCTTCTTCGGTTCTTTTAAGCCAGCGTGATGACATGCCAATGTCGGCGGCTCCCGACTCTGCGGCAGTTATTCCCGCTGAAGATCCGCCGCCTTGAATATCGATGCCGCTGCCCGGATTTAAAAGTTCAAACTCTTCGGCTAAAAGCTCGACATACGGCTGCACCGAAGTGGAACCTGCTACAACAAGATTCGCCTGCGACCTTCCCCCGCAAGATGTCATTAAACTTAAAAATAAAATAACAGATATTATTCGGAAATAACTCTCGCAGAGACGTCGAACCAAAGGTTCGCGAGACGCAGAGTTAATATATAATAGTATATTATCTTCCTTTGCGCCTTTGCGCCTTTGCGAGATAAGATTCTTAATTAATTTAATATATGTCATAGATTTTTTTACCCGAACCTGCCTGTAATATAATCTTCTGTTCTTTTGTCTTTTGGTCTTATAAACATTTCGCGGGTTGGTCCGTATTCAACGAGTTTGCCCACCCTGTCATCTCCTATCATCAAAAACGCTGACATTCCCGAAACACGCATCGCCTGTTCCATGTTGTGAGTAACTATTATAATTGTATATTTTTTTACAAGGTCCAGCATCAGCTCTTCGATCTTCATCGTCGATTCAGGGTCAAGTGCGCTGCATGATTCATCCATCAATATGACTTCCGGCTCTATCGCAATGGCGCGGGCAATGCACAACCTTTGCTGCTCACCTGCCGTAAGGTCTAATCCCGGTTTTTTTAATTTGTCTTTTACTTCGTTCCAAAGTGCTACCTGTTTTAAACTGCGCTCTACGATTTCATCAAGTACCTGCGCTCGTTTTATCCCGTGCTGGCGAGGACCGAGCGCGATATTATCGTAAATATTTTTTGGAAAAACATTTGGGCGCTGAAAAACCATCCCGACTTTTTTCCTGAGCGTAACAACGTCTGTAGCGGCGTCAAAAACCGAAAAATCATCGATCATGATGCTGCCCTCGACCTTTACACCGGGTATCAAATCGTTCATGCGGTTAAAAACACGCAGTAATGTCGATTTACCGCAGCCGGAAGGTCCGATTATTGCGGTTATGGTGCGGTCATATATGTCCATCGTAATATCGCCCAGCGCA
>WQYB01000126.1 GCA_009781475.1 Treponema sp. | reverse complement strand
CTGTGTGTTGTTGTTGCCTTCACTGTTGTACTTGGTAAGAATGCGTTGTTCTCCAAGGTATATGTGTTTACTCTGTACCCATTCAGCTCTGGAGTCGTTTGTCTGCCACATTCTGTTAAAGTAAAGGGTAGTTTTTCTGTTATTCAAAACATATTTAATCGCTCTTTGTCCGTCAGCTCCATAGCGGTACTGTACGGTAAAAGCGCTGTCACTGGACTCGCTTAAAAGGTTTCTTTCATTCCAGCGGTAGTTTCTCTGATATACACCATCAGAGGAGTTTTGTGTCTGCGGTCTTGTTACTCCAAAGCCATAATCAGTCCAGTATAGATCTCCGTCTTGGTAGTAAGGTCTGTAAACCTCGGGATTAACTGCATTAGAGCCATCACGTTCGGCTATAAGATTGCCGTTAAGGTCGTAGCTGTAGTGTCTGTTTCCAATTCTGGATGCCTTTCTTGTTCCCTGTACGTAATCGTAATCGAGGTTGTAGTTAAGATTGTCTCCGAGTCTGTTTGGAGTACTTACCATACTTTCACTTAGCTTGTTAGTCATGTTTCCAATTCTGTTAAATGTAAAATCCTGTTTGTAAGTGGTTGTATATTCTGTAGCTCCGCCAGGTCCGTAAGGGTGAGATCTGCTGCTTCCTTGCGCCTGAATTAACTGGTAAAGTCCGTCGTAGGAGTAGGTTTGTGTGGTTGTGTGTCCGTCTGAGGTATTTGTGTAACTTAAAACATTTCCTGCCATGTCAAATTCGTAGCTTAAGTTTTGGTAGGCGAGTCTATTTTGGTTTTCTGTCCTAACTGTACTAAGCCATCTTCTGTGTTCATCGTAGCTATAGTAAGATTTTACTCCCGAGCCGTATTCTATATAAACTCTTTGTGAATATTCATCGTATCCGATATTGTTAACATAGTTAAATGTTGTATTTTGTCTTACACCTGTTACTTTTACTATCTGTCCGCCATAGTTGTATTCATATCTTAGTCTTTCACCATCAGGGTATATAATTTCCTGCATTCTTCCAAGATAGTCACTTGTGTAGCGCATAACGGCTTCTTTGGAAAGTCCTGAGCTAAGTGGTAAAAGTTTAATTACTCTTCTTTCTTCCTCTACCTGCCCTAACATACCATAAGTGTAAGTCGTAAAACCTGTTTCGTCAATTAGTTTTGTAACTCTGCCTGCGCTGTTGTCGGTTCTATCGCTTGTACCATACTCATATACTGTATCTTCACTGAATGGATAGTTTATCCTTGTTAATCTGTTTAGTCCGTCGTAAGTGTAGTTTATCCTTCTTCCAAGGCTTGCCAGCTGTGAGTCCCACTCTGACACAAGGTTTCCTGCAGGGTCGTACTGCCAGTTTTTGGTTCCAATATCAGCGCTTGTCATTCTTATTCTTCTTCCAAGCCTGTCGTATTCCACTGTTAAGGGGTTTCCGTCAGCGTCAAAGGCTGCGAGCATCTCTCCCAGAGGGTTATATCTGTAGGTAGCTCTTGTAAGCTCTCTTTGCAGGTTATCGAGTCTTCTGATAAGAGTTATATTACCTCTAGAATCTACAGTCTGCTCGCTTATGTTTAAAAGGGGATCTGTTGCTATAGTAACAGTATTCCCGTTTCTTATTTCATGTCTTGTTGTTTGTACAGGTCTTTGTTCAGTTGGAGCTGCGGGTAACGTCACTTTTGTAACTCTGTCAAGATTATCATATTCCTGTATTGTAGGATTAATCATTAAATTTCTGTCTCTTAAATTCCAGTTAACAAGGTCTTCTGCTCGTAGAATATCTACGAAAAGTGGTTGTCCTGCCTCTATCGTTCTTCCTTTTCCGTCATAGGAAACAAATCCCGATACATTCCATCCTTTCTTTGTGTTTCCGTTATTCCAGACCTCTCCCTGTTTTGCTGTATATAAAGCTCTACCCAGTCCGTCTGTCATTACTACCGTAGTAAGGGTATCATTATTATTACTGTCAAACTGTATCTTGTTCTGTGTTATAGCATACCAGTTACTGCCCTGTGGATTAAAATACTCATACCTTACAGCGGGTGTACTTCCTCCCTGTCCAAATCTGTCATAGGGGCTCCACACTTCTTCTAATCTTCCGTAACTGTCATAAACATAATTAATACTGTTGCCGCTCATGTCAGTTTCTTTAATCTTTCTGACTAAAGCCATATCCCAGTCAATAAATGATCTATAAGGAGTTATTCCCCTTCCGCCTGTTATTATCTCTTCTACAAACTGATTAAACCTTAAGTCATACCTGTAAGATACATAAGCGCCGTTTGGATCTGTTATACTTGAAAGGTTACCATAAGAGTCCCATAAAAGGGTACTTGTACTGTCAGCGGAGCTTCTGCTTTCATTCAGCATCTGTGTTAACTCTCGCATGGTTCCGTTATTGTTATAAACACCTATCCTTTTTCTAAGTAATCCTGTTTGCAGTCCTCTTACCGTTATTTCTTCGGGATGACTATGTAAATTAAGAGCGGAATTATTCCAGTATCTTATGTCTACAGTTATTGTTTCAACCGCGTTTGCTCTTTCTTCCAGTCTTGTAACGTTTCCGTATCTGTCGTATTCAAATCTTGATTCACTAAAAACAAAACTTCCGTCTCCCAATAACTCTCTTACTTCCTTTCTTTCCATTATATACCTTGAGAAAGGAGCTACATCTGCAATAGTATCTACTTTTCTTACTACTTCATGTCCGTTATATACAAAAGCAGATCTTGCCATTCCTTTTAAATGATAATCCCTGTTGTAGTATACTGTTTCACTGTAACCTAAAGTATTTCCAAACCTGTCTACCTGTGTTGTAGTAACAATTCCAAAACCATAAGACTCTTTATTATTTCTGTCATAAAATTTTTAAGGGGAAGCACATATACAAGCAAAACTCTTATAATATTTGAAATGTATGCTTATAATTTTTTTTACAGGCTTGCGCAAAAACCCCCGCAGGCTAGAGATGGCTGGAATTTCGACAATCCTTTATAGCTCATCCAGCGCAAAGATAATTGTTTAAGATTCAATTTATATGTTAATTTTATTTAATTTATAATAAACGCTGGATACACTAACATATCTACAGTGAAAAGCAGCCATAGACGCCTGCGTGGATTTTCGCTCACGCCTGTTATATTAATTTACACCATACATTTCTGATATATGAACAGTTTCATTATTTATGCATCACCTTAAAATAAAAGTTTTGCATCTGTGACAATTTCGTTACATTTATTTACGCTGCTCCCCCTACGCCCTGCACCTGACCTTTTTATAATATTTAAAATATCAAAAACAAACTTTAATAATTTTCTTTTATTGGTCAGGTGCTGGGCTACCCCCACTTTTGTACTTGGCTATTTATAAAATTTAAACAATATCGCTCATTCGTAAATCCATGTTACAATACTATCCATGACATTAATTAAACTTTTTCTTAATCTTTTTCGTATTATTATTTTAAACATTACTATAAAACATAAAACCTTCCCAAAAATAGCTTTACTTTTAATGGAATTACAATATTTTAGAAGGTATTTTAAACAAAATAATATTCGTAGTTCATTTAAACCTCACGAAAAACATGCTATTTATACGTTCGCTTCATTAACAGACAAAGTTTCATGTTTTTTTACTCTTGTTTCTACAAAAACAATTCTTTCTGCCTGGAAAAACTATTTGGCTAAACAATGGTCATTTAAACGAAAACAAGGAAGACCTCCTGTAACTAAAAACATAAAAGAATTAATCTATAAATTGAAAAAAGAAAATATTCTCTGGGGAACTCGCCGTATTAGAGATGAATTAAAGAAACTCTGTATAGATGTTTCTCATGAAACGATCAGTAAAATTATACGCCGTTTCAGGAAAACAGGCGACATAAAACCTGTTCTTTCATGGAAACGCTTTCTTTCTGCTCATTGGAACTCCCTTTTTGCCTGTGATTTTTTTACAGCTGATATCTTTGGTTTAAAACGTTTTTATGTCTTTTTTATTATTGAACTTAAATCAAGAAAAATAATACAGTATGGCATTACAGAAAACCCAAATATTCAATTTCTAAGAAACCAGTTTTCTGTTTTTGAATATGAATACCCTGATTCGTATCTTATACATGATAATTCAGGTGAACTATGTTATTTTCCCTATAAGGATTATAACATCAAAGATGTTGCAATTATGCCATATTCACCTGACATGAACGCTTATGCAGAAAGGTTTGTTCGTTCAGTCAGACAGGAATGCCTTGATTATTTCATCATTTTTACAGAAAATCAGTTACGCAATATTATCAAAAGTTATATTGAATACTACAACAATTACAGACCTCATCAAGGATTAAAAGGTATACCAAATGGCTCTCCGCCGCAAAAATTTACAAATGGTGAAATTAAACAGAAAGCAGTTCTTTTTGGACTGCATAATCATTATTACAGAGAAGTTGCGTAGTAAGATTTTAAAAATATTTTATTATTCTCATTTTATCTTATAGAAAAATAACGTCTTCTGCTTCAAAAATACACTTTTTTAAAAGTAAAATTCTATCATTAACAATAATTTGTTTCTATAAAAAACAAATTAAATATTTTTAAACCTCCTTTTTTAGCAATCTTTTAGTTTTTTGACACTGCGGCTTTAAAGCACTTGTCATTTAATTAAATTATCTCACACTTTTTACTAATTTTCAATGTATTTTTAATATCAATTTTTATAAACTACTAAATAAACCTACAATTAAAATTGCTATTTATTACAACTACAGTTGTTTGTTTTTAAACTTTATTTCTAAAAATACTATATTATGGATATAGATTTAATTGAAAATGCTTATGTAAATATAAGCAAAAATGTTAAACTTTTACGTTTAAAGTCGGGTCTTTCCCAAGAAAAACTTGCAGAAAGATGTAATATTTCTACAAACTGTATTTCTGAGTTTGAAAGGTTGAAAAAGTCACCAAATATCAAAACAGTTATTAGTATTGCTTATTCGTTAGGTATTGAACCTTATAAACTATTTCTTGGTAATGATTATACTAATGAAAAACAACAAAGAAAAAAGGAACTTTTTGATGAATTTAAACTACTATTAGAAAAATATCTATTAGAGTGATTTATCTGGTTTTTAATAAATATTCCAATTAGCTCTCTACTGTAAAGTTCTACAAATGGTGAAGTAAAACAAAACCCTTTACTTTTTGGTTTACATAATCACTACTATATAGTAGTAGTTTAATAAGGTTTTAAAATACATTATTTTCAAGCTAGCTGCGTAATGCTATAACAATATGACTTTTATTTTTTAACGATTTTCTAATTAGTTGAAACTTCGCCAGTAAATCGTTCAAGAAAAAATGTTATTTCCTCATTTATTGATGGAAAACGAATTTGTTCTTCTCTTCTTCCAATAATTTCATATCTTATATGAATATTAGTGCAAAATATCTTTCCTCGTTCAGATTGTTGAAATAAGTCTCGTGTATATGTATGATATCTAACCAAACCCGCTTTATATTCATTTCGAGGACGGAAAAATCTTGTATTATCAAATATATAACCAGATAGAAATAGTCTTTCTTTAGATTCAATACTAAGATTCTCATTTATTAAATCTATGTTTAACCAAATCATTTGTGTGTCAATAAAATGATGTCGATTAAACCGATATTTATAAAGAGGTATTTCGACCACGCCATTTTGATTAGTTATATATTCATAGAAATTAATTATACTGTTAGATATAGAATCAGTTATAAAAAATCTTTCATAGTAAACAAAATTAACAACGAAAACTTTTATCCCTTCAATCGGCTGTCTTGTTTCAGCATCAAGTACAGTAAGAATTATCGGGCGGTATTCTATTTCTCTATCTGAAGATCCCGCGGCATAAATACTACTGGTTATTAACATTAAACCAAAGATTATAAAGATAACGGGGATTCCAAACATCATCATTTTCATCAAATACTCCTCTTAAATACATATTAGCAGCTCTTATTGTTGCCCATCTTGCACCTTCATAACTTTCTGTTCTTTCGATATTATCAATTCCTTGACCTGTCGGGTGATAAATTAATATACAAATATCTTCTATAACATTATCTGTGTGAAAAAATATATCTTGTAAAGGATGTAAAGCAATCCCGAATTGTTTATCAGCTCTCTTCATTAATCTATTGTATCTTCTGTGTTCAGACCCCAATGATTCAGCTTTGTTTTTCAAATTTATTGCTTTTTTTAAGTGATGTTGAGCTCTTCGAATTCGAGAATCTCCTAAAGTACCTGAAGATTCAGGTGTTCTATTAGTATTAAAATGATATCGTTGATCACCACCAAGCCACCATGGTAAAAAAGATTTTCCTTTTATTATATTATCAACACCATAATTTGCTTCTGCGATTCTTATAGCACGATCTTCACCAAAATCTTCTGTTAACCATCTTTCTGTACCATGACCTGGATTTCCTCTATGCGTAATACTATTTGCTTCTCCATCAGGATCAATATATTTAACAGGGTTGTTAGCTGCATAGTGGTAAACATGCATATTAATTGCGTTAAAAATACCTCCTACACCTCTGAGTTTAGCAGCTCCCTGTCCTGGAGCAGGAACATATTCACCTAACGCAGGGTCAACGGACAGCCAGCGTGAAATTCGGGGGTCTAAGTAGCGTGCACCGTAGTAATACAAGCCTGTCTCAGCGTCAAGTTCTTTTCCGGTGAAGCGGAAAGGTGTTCCGTCACCTTG
>WQYB01000125.1 GCA_009781475.1 Treponema sp. | reverse complement strand
GGTCCGGCAAAAATTATAAGTTCCATTTACGCTTGATTATTTGCGGTAGCAATTGTTAGTGTTTCTTGCGTAACTTGCTGAAGATTATTTTTTACAATATCATAAGAGACAGGCATGGCATCGTGTTGATTATCAGACACAGGTATCATGGATGCTCTTTTTCCATTGATACGATTTACTCTTTTTCTTGTCTCAGATATCTTTGACACTCTTTCCACAGTTACAAGATTTGCTCTTTTATTCTTCTTTTGAGTTTTTGATGTTCGTATAATGTTCATTCTTAAAACCTCATGTTACTTATGGATTTCACTATTTCTCTGATTTCTATATTACACTTCATGCCGCTCAAAGTCAAATTTTTGTCATTCAAGTCGGTGTAGTTACACTTTTAGTTACCTGCGATAATATACCATTATCGATTTCATAAAACTAGGTGTAAACATTAAGCGTATCCATGATTGTGCTAAATTTCACCATGTCAAAATTTTCCCTAAAATCATAATTGGGAAAAACAATACGGCATAAGCTGTTATTTTCAAAAAGTGCTGAATTAATTGATACATCATTACGCGAAGGTATTATCAAACCTCTTTCTGAATAAAATTGTTGCATTTCAAATCCGAACAACGTTTTTTTAAGAAAGTCTATTGCTACTGACGGAGTGTTTTTCTTAACGCAAACATACGTTGGCACAGGCGGGCAACCATCACTCGGAAATATTGTTTTTAATTCTTTGGTCGCTAAAATCAAAGGTAATATACAAATCGGTATTTCCTTTTTTATTACGCAGTAATTATAAGCCATTGACGGTATGGGTACGAACATGACATTATCAAGAAACTTCATGGCATAATCCTCACCATAAAGGTTCCATATATTCATAACAACGGTTCTGCCTGCAGCTATATCGTTACTACCTAAAACAATTTTTCCTTTATACTCGTCTTTACATAAATCCTTTAAGCTGTCGGGATGATTTATATCCCCTATAATTTCTTCGTTTACGCAAATAACCAATGGCAATAAATGAGCCACTATTATTTGACCCGTAGGGTACATAACTCCTGAATCTTTAATTTCTTTTCGTATATCAAACTCTTTCGCAAGGTCGTAAAATAAATCTAATTTGTCAAACAGTATTCTTTTATCTTGAAAAATATCAAAATCTGTTGAAACAATCACATCGGCATTTGGTTCATTATATTTTGCCATATCTTCCACGACTTGATTGCGTATTTTTCTCGGCATACCAAGACCAAAATACTCCATTTGTATTTTATTTGTATTCAACAGATATTCGTTGATATAAGTTTCCTCTGCTCGCCTTAGCAGCGTAATATTATTCCAATACACTGTAATCCCGCTCATTATAATACCTCCCCGTTTCGTATTTTCCTTTGTGAATCCATAATAAACTCGGACATTTTTTTCAATTCGAGGTATAACAATTTTTCGTTTTCATTTGTAGAATAAAGCGAACACATACCGCCGTTTTTCATAACAATCCTTTTATCCGCCGCAAGAGCAAGCAAAGGGTCGTGCGTAACTACTATTATGATTTTATTGCTTCCTGTCAGCACTTTCATTGCTTCGTTTTTGTCTATGCCGGCATTTTCAATTTCATCTATAAGAATAATAGACGAATCAGCGTTAATGGCGGTATCCGCTATCATCAATGCACGGCTCTGCCCGCCGGATAACCTTGTCAGCGGCATATCCAATAAAATCGCTTCACCGCAAAGGCTGTTAGCCACATTTAATATGCGATCTGTATTATTGGCAATATTGCGGCATTCTGCCCTTAATTTCAAAAATTCGGCACATTCCATATCTAAAACGTAATTCATGGTTTGTGATAAATGCGAAACTATTTTGAACTCTGGATTACGTCGATACTTATATTCGGGAGCAATTCCGTCCGCAAGAATTTGGCGTTTAGTAATGGTGTCATGTTGTGCAAGGTTCTCTATATCCCTAATAAGCTGGCTTTTTCCACTCCCCGTGAAGCCCACAACACTCAAAGACTCGCCCTTTTTTATCGTAACTTCATTTAGAAGTTCAGGCAGTCCCGATTTATCTAAACCGCCGATTATTGTTATGCTATCAAACATCATCGCACCTCATTTTTGTTACTATGCCTTTTTGAAAAGCGTTTCCTATTCGTTTTTCGCCCACGCAATACGAGCATATAGCAGACGGCATACTATATCGCAAATTATCACCCGTGATACTTTCGATGGGTGGGATTTTATCAATAATTGCCTGTAAATATTGCACCCCCGCTCCTGTTATTCCGTTTACTTCGATTATATCTGCTCTTTCATTTAGTTTTTTCGCATTGTGATAAAAAACCTCTGTTTCTGCTTGTGACACCATATCACTTTTCGTAATTAACATAATATCGCAAGTCGTTAAAATTGGTCCGATTTTTTCAGGGACTTTAATGCTCGTTACGCAATCTAAAACGCATACGGCTATTGTCTTATCGGTTGCAGGGGCGCAACGATGGCACAATCCCGCAGTTTCAATAACTAAAGTATCAGCGTTTTTAATAGCTGACCATTGGACGATTTCTTCCAAATTTACAGCTAAAAAATGGTCGGGGCATATATCATTAGATAAACCCAAGACTGTGGGTATTCCCAAATTTTTATAAACCATATCATCCTTACTGCTTAGGCAATCAATTTTGGCGGCGCAAACCCTTTTGCCTTGCTCAATCTCTGATTTTATATAATGCGTCATTATCGAAGTTTTACCTGCTGCGGGTGAACCACACGCAATTATTATTTTTTGAGCTGCCATTTTTCCGTCTCCCTGTATATTTCATTTTTTATTCTTGTAATATTATCACCGTATATTCTTCTGCTTGTCTTATCCTCGTCAATGCCGATTTTTTTTTGCAAGATCATGGGTTTATTACTATACACATATATAAAATCACCCGTCATTATTGCTTCGTCTATATCGTGAGTAACAAAGAGAACCGTTCGTTTATCTTCTTCATATAAATTCAAAAAGGATTTGATTAAACTGTCTTTCAACGTTATATCCAATGCCTTAAACGGTTCGTCCATCAATAAAATGTCGGACGGATAGGCAAAAGCCCTAATCAACGCAAGTCGCTGGCGCATACCCCCGCTCATTTCATGGGGATATAAATCTGCCGCTTTTTCCAAGTCGGACATCACAAGAAACTTATCTACTATTCTTTTTAATTCTGTTTTATCTCTATAAATAATTCTAAGAATTAGTTCAAGATTTTTACGGGCAGTTTTTTGAGGAACAAGCGTTTCCTCTTGAAAAACATAAGATATTCTTTTTGGTTTTGTTATCTGTCCGCTATCTTCTTGAAGTATTCCGCTAAGTAAATTTAAAAGCGTCGTTTTACCGCACCCCGAAGAACCTAAAATACAGCTTATTTTATTTTCTTCAAATTCTTCGCAAAAGTTCTCCAAAACAATTAAATCTTTGAATCGCATATTTACGTTCTTAAAAATTATCATTGATTTCCTGCTTCCTGCGGTTATTTCGCTTTTTGAATATCCTTATAAAAAACATTTTGATTATTTTTAAGTCTGGATATTTGTAGGGCATACAAAGCCTGCTTGTCAGCCGAAGAATACTCTCGCATATAAGGCTTAATATTACTGCAATAACTAACCATGCAAACGAAACTCCAAAATTAAATCCTTGTCTTGCTGACAAAATTAGATAGCCAATAGACATGGACGGCAAGCCCATCACTTCCGCAGAAATTACTACTTTTATGTTAAGACCGAATCCCGCTATGATTGACGAAAATACGAATGGTAGCATCGCAGGGATATAAATGCCTGTTATTTGCCGCCACTTTGGTATTTTGAAAACTTTAGCCATTACTATTAGCTTTTTATCTGTTTCGTTTATCGCTGTCTGCATATTTTCAAAGCAAAGTGGAAAAACAATTAAAAATGCAACCATAGTCGGCAACATATCGCTCCCCACCGCAAGGAGTAAGATTAGTACCAACGCCATTGTTGGCATTGAACGGCAAAGCACTATAAAAGGATTTATCATCAACCCAATAAACCTTTTGAAATGAGCAAGCGTAGCAAAAATGCTTGCAACAATAAAAGAAACAAAGAAACTGATAAAAGACCGTTCTAACGTGTTAAAGATAGCCTTAAAAAAGCTATCTTTACGCATTTCTTCTCCAATCATTTGAAGCGCATTTATTGGTGATGGAATTATACCTGTTTGCTTATACCTTGTTTCAGCTAGCACCCACCACAACGCAATAATAATTGAAAAAGATAGTATTAAAAATAATAAGTCTATGATTTTATTCTTTAACATAATAAAAACTATCTTCGGGCATTCTGCCCCCTATTAAATTGGGGTTTTCGTCCATGAAGGCTTGTAAGTATGCGTTTACGATTATTTTAACATCAGCGGCATAAGCAAAACTCATCGGCAATCTGCCTGCGCTGTGTGCGTTCCCGACTACTGTTCCATTGGGGATTGCGATAGAATCAAGACTTACAGCCAAATCCCCGGCTTCAATGGGATTATTATTTGCAAAAATCGAGGATTGTTCTGCCATTGCGATAAACTCATTCACAAAACCAGCATTGTCAGTTAAAAGTCTTTCATGGAATATCAAAGCAGCTTGCGGATAGATTTCACCGTTATTATTCCTTGCCCATTCCGTTTGCAAATTTATTTTTGCCGTGAAACCCGCTCTGCCAGCATTATTGGCGAAGCCTGTTATGGCAGTTGCCACAGGCTCGGCTAAAAGCCCAAAACTTACAGGTTTACCGCCTACATCCATGCCTGTAGCGATAGCGTCCCTAACATCGCTTGCGGCAGTTAAATAAATAATACTAATTCTATCAGGAGCAGGAGTAAAATTTGCGCTGTCTGGCTCATCAAAATCAATATTATTTTGCCTTAAAACGCTTCTTAAAGTAATTCCCGGCGTTCCGCTTCTGCCAAAAGCAACTATTGTTTCGCCTTTTAAATCTTCAAGCGTTGAAACGTCTTGGTCGGAAACTATGTGCATAATCCCCCATATCGTAACAGCGGCAAGCCGATAACCGCTACCGTTGTTATTCATCATTGCCGCAATATTAATAGGCGCGATTGCGAAGTCAGGTTCTTCATTGAGAAGAGCGGTTACAAGCGCATCCGAATCGTTAGTCATCGTAAAAGAAATATCATACCCGTCTATCCCCGCAAACTCGTCCGACATCATGTATGTCATGCTTAATAGCGGTGCGCCGTCTACCAACATAACACTTATAGCCACATCTTCCACCTTTTTATCACTTCTACAAGCGGAAAGCACCGCAAGCAATAATACGCAACACAGAATCAACACCACATTTTTCTTCATAAGTAATTTACCTCCAACCACTTGATTTAACCTTTTAACTATACTATAATCATGAACATATTTCTGTTGCCACGGCAACACTTTACAACAATATTTATGGAGTTTTATAGTTATGGAAGAAAAATACAAGGCAGTTCTAAAAAATGCGTACTTATTTCAAAACATAAGTAACAAGGAATACAATACCCTCATTGACTGCCTTTCTCCGCAACTAAAACAGTTTAGTAAAAATGAAACTATTTTTTGGATCGGGGATTTAATTAGGCATATCGGAATTATCTTATCAGGAACAGCTCATGCCAACTTGGAACATATCAACGGAAACCAAACCTTAATTTCAATATTATCGCCTATGAGGGTTTTCGGAGATATATTAGCCAGTACAAAAACACAGCAAAGTCCCGTTACAGTTTGTGCCACATCGGACGTTACAGCCGTCTTTATCGAATTTAATAAAATCTGTTCCATGTGTGCGACTGCTTGCACGGCTCATAGGGTTTTATTACAAAATATGCTTAGGTACATTGGTGATAAATATTTTTATACATTTGACAGAATTAACATTTTACGCGAAAAGTCACTTAGGTCGAAAATTCTGGCATATTTGTACGCATTGAGTAGCAACGGCGAAGTAACCACGGTAAAAATACCCTATTCGAAAACAATGCTTGCTGATTATTTATTGGCGAACAGAAGTGCGGTATCAAAAGAATTGCGTAAAATGGAACTTGACGGTCTTATCACGATGAATAAAAGAGAAGTGGAATTAAAACTTTTAATTAATATTTAGGCAGTGTGTTTACCTCAAGTATTTTCCTCCGGACTTCTCACAAAAGCAAATGGATCAGGTAATTGTTAAGCTATTAAAGAATTGGAAAATGGGATTGTCAGCATAAATAGAATAGACCATAACAAAAAACCCATGCCTTTTTAATGAAGCATGGGTTTTTCATTATCGTTTATTAATCAAGTTCGATGTTTTTATCTTTATTAATTTGCTCTTTGTTACGTTGCGATTCTACAATTTGCTTTTTTTCTTCGAGTTTATTAAGTATTGAAGGCTTTCGATCTTTCACCTTTGGTAAATCAATTAAAAACGATGCTCTGTTACGGATATGCTTTTCTATAGCAGTTAGGTGTTCTTCCGGGAGATTGAGTTTCGGATGCCTTTTAAACGAAAAACTCAGCAATTTTCTCAGTTTTTCAATCTGCCTGCCGGTAATTAGTTTTTCACAAATTCCTTCAAATGTTGTGCCGCCATAAACAGGAAACCGTGTCTTTGCATAATTGTCAATATCCTTGTAATCACTTGGCATGGCATTACTGAATAAAGATATTCCGTTATCAAATATTGGAGCAGGTGCTATTATATCACCTGTATGATTGTTGCGGAGAAACCCGAAATTCCCGAAATGCCTGTCCTCATTGTATATAAGAGCATCGAATATTAGCATATCACGAACAGCATCTGCGAACGTAGAACCTAGGCTATCATAATAATTTACTACTGCATTTAAACCACCTTCTTTTACAATACGACCGATTGGTATAAATGCAGTATCAATGTCGGTAAACAGCTTGCACTTTGAAGCAAGTATTCCCTTCCAGTTCTCAAGGTCGTAGTATACAGCATTAAGGCTCATAACCTCTGC
>WQYB01000124.1 GCA_009781475.1 Treponema sp. | reverse complement strand
CGCGTGCTATTGTAATTGAAGCTCTTAAAAGAGGAATTGATATTTATTGCGGTTACGGTATGTCCGAAACCTGCCCTATTATTACTCTTCAGCAATTAAGTGAAGAAGAACATAAACTTCCGCAAGAAGATCGTGTTAACCTTATTGTGCGAACAGGAAGACCGATAGGTCTTGTCGATTTAAAATTGCTCTCCCCTGCAGGAGAAGCTTCTGGAGAGGTTCCCAGTGATAATAAAAGTACGGGAGAAGTTGTTGCTCGCGCTCCGTGGTTTACCCAAGGGTATTTAAAAGATACAACCAATTCAGAAAAACTTTGGGACGGCGGATGGCTGCACACTCAGGATGTTGCCTGTCGTGATGCTTCAGGATCGATTCGTATTACAGATAGAACAAAGGATGTTATAAAAATTGGCGGAGAATGGATATCCTCGCTGGAAATGGAAGATATCTTAACTCTTTTCCCT
Organism: Treponema sp.; assembly: GCA_009781475.1. Taxonomy (GTDB): domain Bacteria; phylum Spirochaetota; class Spirochaetia; order Treponematales; family Breznakiellaceae; genus WQXQ01. The sequence continues at coordinate 6,617 of WQYB01000124.1, read as the reverse complement.
GCAGTTGCCGAGGCTGCCATCATCGGATACCCTCACGCAAACTGGGGAGAAGTTCCTTTTGCTTTAATTGTAAAAAAACAGGATGAAAAGATCAAAGAAAGTGATCTTATGAAACATATAAAAAAATATGTTGATCTTGGTATGCTTCCAAGAGAAGCCATACTAATGAAAATTAAATTTGTAGAAGCTTTGGACAGAACAAGTGTTGGTAAGATCAACAAGGTTGAGCTTCGCAGTAAACATCTAAAATGAGTAAAACATTTTTAGACAACTTTGCCGCTGATGAAAAGTATTGACAACTAAATTTATGTAATAGATAATATTACAATGAGTAATACATTTTCAAATAAGTTTGTCGCTGACGAAAAGAATCTTGCATTATTAAAAGAGACAATGTGGGGACCAAATGCAATACGGCAAGCCGAGGAATTGGCTTCGCATTTCACAATCACAAAGGATATGAGAATCCTTGATTTGGGCTGCGGATTGGGCTTGTCGTCGTTGTATCTGGTTCAAGCGTATGGTGCAGAAGTTTTCGCCACTGATTTATACGCTGATCCAACCGAAAATCATGAGAGGTTTAAATCGCTTGGTATTGCGAATAAAATTGTTCCAATGTTGTTAGACGCGACGCAGTCGCTGCCTTTTGCAAAAAATTATTTTGACGTTATTTTTTCTGTAGGCGCATACAATATTTTCGGTGATAACGAGGAAATGCTGCCAAATCTTATTCCTTATGTAAAAAAAGGCGGCTATATTGCAGTTGCTTTCCCAGGGTTAAAGTATGAGTTTGGCGACAATGTTCCTCCAGAAATGCAGCCGTTCTGGAAAGTTCCTGAAGTTGCAAAAACTGTCCGCGGCATTGAATGGTGGAAGGACTTGTTCAGCAAGGCAGAGGGGATAGAAATTATAAACATCAGCGAAATGGCTTGCAATGATATTGCGTGGGATGAATACCTAGCAAACCTTGATCCTTGCGGTGGAGACGATTTGGGAGGCGATAAATGGACTTTAGATATGAAAGCAGCAGAAAATGGGAAGTATTTTAATACAATTCAGCTGATTGCAAAAGTTATTTGAATATAATAATTGGTACACTATTGGTACACTTTATTTAGTACATTCTGGGAAGAGGTATGTTCATGTCAAATAATGAAGCTCATGTTTCTATCAGGAAATTATTTTTACAAGAGCAGTACAAAAACAAAGAAAAAGAAATTATTGAAATTTTATTACAGGGGGATATTCCCATTGTTTGCGTAAACCGTGAACAGCAAAAAAAACGCCTTATGCCGTTTAATTCTCTTTATGGAAACGGAAACCGTTTTTGGCTTCAAAAACAAAGCTGGGATTATTATATCTCTGAAGACTGTAAGCAAAAAATAGAAAATTTGACAAATACTGAATCTGTTGTTCTAAACGCAGTCATTAACTCAGGAACACCGGAAAAATCGCAAGAAGCAGCGCCTGGGGTGGTTGAAGTACAGCAAACAGAAAAATCCGATACATCGTCAAATAATTCTAAAGATACAAAAGAAATTGTGAAGCATGTTGCCGAAATTAACAAACTTGCAGAAAATAAGGTAAGCGATCCAAAGGTAATATCTAATGTATTGGTAGATGCTGTAAAAGATACTGCTAATATTAATCAAAATATAATGCAGGATGCAGTGTTGTGTTCGGATGATGAAGCTAAAAAACTTACACAAAGTATGGTTAACTCAACAATGGCTATGGTAAAGGCTTCTTTGTCTGTTCCAATGGAAGGTGTTATGCAGGATGAATTAATAAATACTCTGGTAGAAAAAGGCCAGAATCCTATCATGAAACACATGATTAGATCATATACTCAGGGCATTGCATTTTTTGAATTTTACAACAGGCTTATGTCTTCATCTTACGTAATTGCAAAACTTAGGATAGAGTTTAAGAAAAAATATCTTCCGTTATATACAACGCTGCTGCCGCATTTTGATCCTAGTCAGTTGTCGCTCGAAAGAGTTTTTCATGGGGGCTTACGTGAAATCCCGCCGAATTTAATTTATAATTGGTCGGCAGGATTATTACTCCATGATGTAGGAAAAAAAACCAATATAGAATACTTGGAAGGTGAAGCTGCCTATGATCATAAAACTGCAGTTGATCATGTTAGGTTTGGAATGGCTTCTATTGTAAATAAAACAAATTATTGCAGGGAAGTTGCTTTTATTACAGGTTATCATCACGATTATTACGGGAACAACGGCAGTTATCATATTTATTCCTCTTATATAAATAACTTTAAGAAAAAATTTCCCGGTAAAACGCAGGATTTTTGTATTGGATTTGAACTTGAAAATTTGGTTAGATGCGAAGTCCTTGCTTATTTTCCCGCTAAAGTATTAGAAATTATTGATACTTATGACAGCCTTACCGACACAAGCCGTACCAGCAGCAAAATATTAAGTCATAGTGAAGCTATTGATACAATGTGGAATCTGTATATTGTCAGACATCGCAGGCTTGATCCTATTCTTTTTGATATTTTTGTGAAATTTAGAAACGCAAAAGAATATTTTAAATACGGTTAACTCATTATTCACTAGAGTTTGAAGGTTTTACCAACCAAAATGTAAGTACAGCTTTGCTGGACAGTACCCGTAAAATAGTAAGTAGTTTACATCTTTATTAAATAAGTTTTTATTCTAGTAACAAATATACTCCTTTTGGATAAATATACAATTGCAAAAATCCCTCTCTTTTATCAGTATACCTGTCATTCTAATGTTCAATTATCGAAAATAAGACAATATATATTAAAATTATTATAAAATTATTTGACAGTCAATAAATGTAATTTTACAATTAAAAATTGTAATTTTGGAGGTAGCTGTATGGAAACTGCGCTAAGGGGACGGCGTGAATCGTGCGCGTTTTATCATTTTGAACGTTCACGTCTAAACAACTTATTTATTCAAGCTGTTCAACATCCCCTTGTTCTTGTTTGCGCAGGTGCCGGTTACGGAAAAACAAGCGCTGTTCGTGATTTTACACAGTATTATAATGCTGCTACATCATGGATACAGCTTTCCGAACGCGATAATATTGGAGCTCGTTTTTGGGAAAATTATACACATACTATTTCTCAGACTAACGAATCTTTTGCAATGGCTATTAATAAAATTGGTTTTCCCGATACCATAGACAAACTCAATCAATATACCGATTTAATGCGTCATCATGTAGAAATTAAAAGACGTATTATTGTTATGGACGATTTTCATTTTATCGAAGATCCTGCTGTTATCCGTTTTGTGGAACATGCGTTTATTAATATGCTGCCGGGAAGCTCGCTTTTTTTAATTTCCCGATCTACTCCGCCTATAAACACTGCAGGCCTTGTATCAAGAGGACATATTTTTAATATGAGCGAAGATGATCTTCGATTTACAGAAAATGAACTTGCCATTTACTTTAGAGGGCTCAATATTTCTTTTCAAACTGAAAGCCTTTACGAAATTATGCAGGATACGGAAGGCTGGGCATTTGCAATTAACCTCATCGCAAGATCGTATGAAAAAGCGCCGGGTTATACAGGTTATCTGCGTACAGCAATGAAGAGTAATATATTCCGCCTTATGGAAACAGAAATTTGGGACGGGATAACGGAACGTTTGCAGAATTTTTTAATACGTCTTTCTCTTATCGGACATCTTTCAGTTGATTTAATAACTCTTTTAGCAGGCGAAGAAGACGATCTAATTGTAGAAATGGAAAAACAAAACGCTTATGTACGAAGCGATAGTTATATCAATGCATATCTTATTCATCCGCTTTTTCTGGAATTCCTGGCTGCCAAAGAGGTGATTTTAACAGAGGAACAAAAATATAATACTTATAAAATCGCGGCAGAATGGTGTAACACAAATGGTTTTAAAATTGACGCATTGTCATATTATGAAAAAATTAAGGATTATGAATCAATTGTCCGCATGTTTATAGGATCTCAATCACAAATACCTTATGATATTTCATGTTATGCAGCCGCTATATTTGAACATACAAAGATCGAAGTATTTGACAATGTACTTTTTTTGGTTTCGACACATATGCGCACAATTATGTGTCAAGGGCTTTGGGAAGATGCAATAAAAATTGCCGAGTTTTACGAAGATCGATATATAAAATTACCCTTAGAAAATGATTTTAGGAAGTTTACATTAAGCAGCATTTATTACTGTTGGGGTATTTCACGTACCGCAATGGGGATAAAAGAAGATGTTTATGATTTTGATTTTTATTTTGAAAAACTTGATAAATGTTTTTTAGAACCTATTGATCCCGGAGTATTAATTAACAGAAATCCAAGCGGACCGTGGATTTGCTCTATTGGCTCAAGCCGTAAAGGCGCACCGGAAGAATTTCTTGCAGCGTTAAAACGTTCAACAGCTTGTTTATCGCATTGTTATATTAATTTTGAAAGCGGAAGAGATGACATAGCTTTTGGAGAGCTAATGTTTTATAGGAATGACGCGGAATCTGCTAAACTTCATTTTACCCGAGGAATTGATATTTCTCGTGAAAAAAAGCAATTTGGTCTTGTGCACAGAGCGTTGTTCTACATAATTAGGCTTGCAGTTTTACAGGGAGATTATGCTCAAACCGAACAGGCATTTAAAGATATGAGAGCAAACTTTGATATAGTAGAATACTATAACCGCTTTGTGGATTATGATATTTCACTTTGCTGGTATTACTGTACTCTTGGTCTTCCCGAAAAAACTTCTGACTGGCTTAAAGAAAATTTTACTGTTTATGCTGATACTGGTTTTATTGAAAATTTTGCCAATCAAGCAAAAGCACGTTACTGTTATGCAACAAGAAAATATACCCCTTTGCTTTCGTATATTGAGGAGATGAAAAACAGGGAATCTTATTTGTTTGGACGTGTCGAAATGCTGGCAATAGAAGCCTGTATACATTATAAAATGAAAAATAGAAAAAAAGCGCTTGATGTCTTTAAATATGCCTACAAAGAAGCGCAGCCAAATAATATTTTAATGCCTTTTATTGAGCTGGGGAAAGATATGCGCACAATGACATCTTTTGTATTAAAAGAACAATGTAAATACAATGAAGAACGTATTCCCGAATCATGGCTTGAAACAGTTAACCGGAAAGCTTCTTCTTATGCTAAACGCCTTTCACATGTTGTTGCAAAGTATAAACAGGCAAATGGCATGACGGATAACATTACTATTTCTCCAAGAGAAAGCGAAGTGCTTGCAGATCTTTCTCACGGACTGAGCCGTGTAGAAATTGCGGCAGGGTACAACCTTTCTATTAATGCTGTAAAAACAATAATTAACAGCATTTACATGAAACTTGGCGCTGAAAACCTCGCAGATGCTATTCGAATCGCAACAGAGCGAAAAATGATTTAATAGTAAAATAAAAGAATATAATTGTTACTAATTTTGAAAAATTATTGGAGAATATATTGACAATATATGAAAAAATATTATAATGAGACAATGAAAAAGATAGTATTTGCGGCATTTTTTGCCTTTATGCCAATTTTTATATATTCTCAAGTCGAATCACCGCTTTCTGGTAGATATAGTGACTGGGATGGTATAAACATTTTTGAATTTCGCAATAATAACAGAATAGTACATTCAGAAAAGACAGGCTCCTATATGATTATAGAAGAACATGGAATGAATTATATCGTTATTTTATGGGATGATAAATCATGGGATAAATACTTAGTATTATTTAATAAGAATGGGCAGCATTGTTTTTTTTACAATTCTGATGGTGAACCTTTTCTTGCAGGAACAAGATTAAATGAAGAATATATAACAAATTTTCCATTTGATAGAGTTAGACATATATCGGCTTCATCATCATTGAGAGAAGGAAATGTCCTATATGGACCTGAGAATTTAAATAGAAATATAAATATATGTTGGTCGGAAGGTGTTAGGGGTCATGGAATTGGTGAAAAATTAATAATTGCCGAAAGCTTTAGGGAGGCTTTCAATCTTGGTATATATATTTCTATTGGTTTTGTTTCATTTTCTAGACCGCATTTGTACAGGCAGAATTCACGACCAAAAACAATAAGGGTATCAATAGAAGGAAGATTTCCAACGATAATTGAACTTGAAGACACTCCTAATTTTCAGCATTTTGGATATGAGGGTGAGGGTTCAATAAATAGTATTCCCGTAAATCGGGGAGATATATGGATTGAGATAATGGAAGTTTATCCCGGAAGTAGGTTTCAAGATACATGTATCAACAGTCTTATGTTTGGGTATTCGCAATAATTAAGGGGTAATAATGTGGTGGTGTACTGCACCTAAATAGATTTAAGCGAAAGTTTTAATATATTATTGAATGAATATTTAACCACTTGATTTTACACTTAAATAGTTGTATTATCGAAATTTAAGGAGATATAAAATATGAAGCAAGTTCGTTTATTATTCATTATTTTTATTGGATTTCATTTTATGAATTTAACATCTCTTTTTGCGCAGAATTGGCCAGAAGGCGCTGAAGGCATTTGGGAATTTAAACCCGGGTTTTATTATATGCTGGAAGATCGAGTTAATATCCGTTCTCAGCCT
>WQYB01000123.1 GCA_009781475.1 Treponema sp. | reverse complement strand
TGGAAGCAAATTCAGCTTTGAAATAAAATTTGATTTAATAGACGATGCCGATGCTTTACATACTCAAGATGCTGATGTTAAATTGCTGGAAAAACCGAATTTTAAAGGCGAGGTTTTAATCTGCGAAGACAATGTTTTAAACCAGCAGGTTATCTGCGATCATCTGGCAAGGGTAGGAATTGATACGGTAATAGCAAATAACGGCAAAGAAGGTCTTGACATTGTCATGGAACGTTTAAAAAATAATAAAAAACCTTTTGATTTAATTTTTATGGACATTCACATGCCTGTAATGGATGGACTTGACGCCGCCTCAAGAATAGACGATTTAAAAATAAAAACTCCCATAATAGCGTTAACAGCAAATGTAATGTCCAATAAACTGGAACTTTATAAAAGTAACGGTATGTCCGATTTTATCGGTAAACCGTTTTCATCACAGGATTTATGGAAGTGTCTTGTAAAATATATTCCTGTTGAAAGTTATTCTTCAATAGACAAACATCATTTATCAGCGGAGGAAGATAAAACGCTTCAAAAGTTAAAAGCTAATTTTGTAAAAGAAAATCAAGCTACATACAGCAAATTTATTAAAGCCCTGGAAAGCGGTGATATAAAACTGGCGCACAGAATAGTGCATACATTAAAAAGTAATGCGGGGCAAATCGGGAAAAAACAGCTGCAATCGGCAGCGGTGGCAGCGGAAGAAAAACTTGACGGTGAAAAAAATCAACTTGACGGATTTCTTTTGCAAAACCTTGAAGCACAATTAAAAGCGGTTTTAAACGAACTTTCTCCATTACTGGCTGAAGGCAGAAAAAAAACAATAGAAAAAATAAGCGACCCGCAAAAGATACGGGAAATATGCGACAAACTGGAACCTCTAATTAATATTAATAACACTGAATGTTTAACTCTTTTGGATGAAGTATATTCATTACCCGGCGGCGATGAACTTGCACAGCATATAGAAGACTATAATTTTAAGCTGGCAAACTTGGCGTTTGAAAATCTGAAAAAGGAACTTAATCATGAATAAACAAAAAAGAAACAGCATCCTTATTATTGATGATGAAAAATCCAACATTATAGCATTGTCTAATATTTTAAATACCGAATATTCTGTCTATGCGGTAAGAGATAGCCGTGAAGCTCTTGAAGCGGCAGAGAAAGATATACCGGATGTAATTCTGCTTGATATTTTAATGCCGGAGATGGACGGGTATGCGGTTATAAGCGAATTAAAAAAATCAGAAAAAACCCGCGATATTCCGGTAATTTTTATAACAGGGCTTGAAAGCAAAGAAGCCGAAGAAAAAGGATTAGCTTTAGGCGCTGTCGATTATATACAAAAACCATTTACTACAGCGGTTGTTAAACTAAGGGTTTTAAATCAAATTAAACTTATAGAACGCCAGCGGCAGCAAGCGCTTATGACAAAAATAACGCATAGTTTTCTTTCCGGTACTGATGTTGATATATTATTCACTGATACGCTTCGAATGGTAGGAGAGTTCATGGATATAGCGCAAGTGCTTATATACATGAATGAAGCTGACAGCAATATCCTTATATGTAAAAACGAATGGATAAATCCAAAATTGAATTTAGAATCACGCCTGGATGACAGGTTTGATTTAAAAGAGCCTATAATTACATTAATTAACGACTTGCTTGCATCCGGCAGATTAAGTCTTCACTCTAACGATCCTTCCTATATAGAAATTTTGAAACCGTATCGCAGACATTTTAACAATTACATTACAACTCCAATTTTCATTAAAGGTAAAATGTGCGCGGTTCTTGATTTTTCCAAGGAAGAAGACGGCCGCCAGTGGAGCGAAAGTGAAATTGACTTGGCGGTTTTGGTTTCCAACGTTTTTTCCGGTGTAATTGAACGCAACGCAATTGAACATGATTTAAACACTGTGTTAAAACTAAAAGCCGAGCTTATCGCGGCAAAAGAAAGAGCGGAACATTTAAGCCACGCAAAAAGTGAGTTTCTTGCGCGCATGAGCCATGAAATGCGCACTCCAATGAACGGCATAGTCGGAATGCTTGAAATCATTAAAATGGGCAGTATCCCGGAAGAAATAAAAAAGTTTTTTGATGTTATAAACGGCGCATCCAATGATTTAATGCGCATTATCAACGATATTCTTGATGTATCAAGTATGGAATACGGAGTATTTAAACTTACAAGCGTAAACTTTGACGCTTATGAACTATTTAATGATGTATTGCAGACGGCAAGCCACAATGCATCAGAAAAACAGCAGTCTTTAAAATTCAATATTGATCCGACAATTCCAGCCTCTTTAAAGGGAGATGAAAAACGCCTTAAACAAGTTCTTGCCAAATTACTTTCGAATGCGATTAAATTTACACCGGAAAAAGGCGAAATACATTTTGACTCCCAGGTATTACATGCAGGCAATAACACGATTACGCTTCAGATTTCAATTTCTGATAATGGAATCGGCATTTCAAAAGAACAGCAGGAAAAACTTTTTGTAATCTTTGAACAGGTAGACGGCGGTTTATCAAGAGAACACAGCGGCATAGGACTCGGTTTAGCCCTTTCAAAACGGATAATCGAGATGATGGATGGTAAAATCAGCGTTGAATCCGAGTTAAATAAAGGCGCAAAATTTATATTTACATGTAAATTTCTTATTGATTAAAACACCCGGCTCAAAGTTAAATCATTTGTACTGCCTGCTCGCTAATAGATGCGATTTTTTTAAAATCTCCCCGCAGCAGGTTTACAGACATTTCTTCCAAGACATTTTTTAAATTGCCGGGTAAAGTTTTTTGCTCCAAATCAATCAAAATAGCCTTAATTGCATTTTTATTATAGTTATCACTTGCTGTTTTTATATCGTTTAACTTTTCCAGTAAAAAAGATTTATCACCGCTTTGCAGATCAGATCCTGTTTTTTCTTCTTCGTTATTTTTGGATTTAATTAAATCAACAAGCGAACTTAGCTTTTCTGCGAATAAAGGCGTATCATTGGATATTACGGAAAAATCACAGTTATAACCTGCTTTTTCCAGAAGCAAAGCGGCATCGGATAAATCCTTTTCGCCGATATTCGCAAGGGCGTTTTTAATTCCATGCACCGTTATTATGAATGATTCCATTTCATTTTCATTTAATTCATTTAATTTATCTTTGTATTTACCAAGTATATTTAATGTGTTAATGCCGTCAATTATAAAATATTTCATAATTTCCGTTACCTGGTGGATTTTTGGATCAAAGTTTATTTTCATTTCTTTTTTTTCCTCATTTTGCTGTGTATATATAATAAATCTTGTCAGTAATATGTCTAATTCACGGGAATCGATTGGTTTGGATAAAAAGCCGTCAAAACCGTTTGATAAAAACTTTTCCTCCTGTCCGCTTATGGCATTGGCTGTCAGGGCTACAATAGGACGTGTATAACCCATATCACGTATTATTTTTACAGTATCAATACCGTTCATTACAGGCATCATATGATCCATAAAAATAATATCATAGTTACTGCCGTTTTTAATTTTTTCAATCGCTTCATGCCCTGAATCAGCAGTTTCGATATGCAATCTATAAGGCAAAAGCATTCCCTTGGCAACATAAAGATTTGATTCAATATCATCTACAATAAGAACTTTATTATTATAAAGATATTCATCTATAATCTGTTCATTCATTATATGTTTTGTATTTTTAAATGTAAAGTTCATCAAACTTTCGGCAATTTGCGCTCCGCATAAAGCTACTCCGTGTTTTTTCTGCGGAATACATACAGTAAATACTGAACCTTTACCTACTTCACTTTCCACATATATTTCGCCGTTTAATAATTCAACAAGGCGCTTTGTAATACTCATGCCAAGACCAGTGCCGGGAACATAATTATTTGTGTCCATGTTAAAACGTTCGTATTCACTGAAGAGTTTTTCAAGCTGCTCTTCGTTCATGCCCTGTCCTGTATCGCTTACCTGTATAATAAGAGACAATGATTCATCATCATCACCGGGTTCAAAAGTAACAGAAAGTATTATTTTACCGGTTTCTGTATATTTAAACGCATTGGAAAGCAGATTGTTAAGTATTTGTTTGATGCGAAGCTCGTCCCCTGTAAGTTCAAGAGGCAGGTTTTCATTAAGCTGCAATACAAACTCGATTGGCTTGCTTTCGTAACGGTAACGGTTTAATTGGACAGTATTATTAATGAAAACCGATATGTCATAATTTTTTTGTATTATTTCCATTTTACCGGCTTCAATTTTAGAAAAATCAAGAATGTCATTTATTATATTTAAAAGAAGGCTTCCAGATTCATATATCTTTCTAAAACCTTCATCCGCATCAGCGCCGGGTAAATTACCGCCGGCAGAATCCTTATTCTGCAAAAAGATTTCTGAAATACCAAGGATTGCGTTCATAGGTGTGCGGATCTCGTGGCTCATTTGAGCGAGGAAAATACTTTTTGCTTTGTTACTCTGCTCGGCAAGTTTTTTAGCCGCGACAAGCTCTGTAATATTCATAATATGCTGCAAATGAACTTTTCTTCCGTCATACCAGTTAATATAACAATCAGTGTGTAAAACCGTATAGCCGGTTACCGGATCGTATTCTTCCCAGACAATCACCTTGTTTGGATCTTTTTCCAATTGATAACAGGGGCAAAATTCACATCTTCTGTCAGTATCCCTGCGGAAGATCTTGTAACAGAAATTACCGATAACATCACCTTTTATATTTAAAAACTTTTTTAAAAAGTTATTGGCAAAAAGTATTTCACCCGTTTTTGGAACTGTTACATAAATACCGGCATCAATGCTGTTTAATATACTTTCCATAGAAGTAAGCGTATTATTTTTTAAATTTGTCGCTTCATATAATTTATTTAAAGCTGCTTCCAGCATAACTTTATCATTTTGATTTTTCTTTATTAACTGATTGCGAAGCATGGCATTAACGTACATAAAAGCCGCCGCTTTCATAATCTCAACGCTGTTTTCATCAAAATACCTTTCGGTGTCACAATCTTCAAAAAGCACAAATCCCCAAAAAATATTATCAATAAATATAGGCGTAACAAATACAGAAACTGCAGTTGATGATTTAATAATTTCAAGCTGCGAAAGCTCTTTTACCGGTGAATTAATTATTTCATCTTTTGATAATATCTGTTCCCAGCCTTGCGCTATATTATTGTATAAAACATCAGTTAATTCAGGTACAAGTTCTATATTGCTGCCTTTTTCTTTATCCCAATAAAATATTCTTGTAACATGAAGACCGTCTGACATTCCGTAATTGCACCAAATGGAAAGCCTGCCAAGATTTAATTCATCCGTTACGGGTTTTAATCCCGCCGTCATTATATCCGCAAAGGGTTTATTGTACTGCACCACAAACTCGGTAGCAGTCCTGTTTAAAACATCCAGCATTCTTTCCCGGTATTTTACGGTTTCCAGCATTTTATTATGTTCGCGTAAATCTCTTGTATATCCGATTACAACATCTTCACTTCCGTATTTAGCGCGTATAAGAGAAACTTCCGCCGGTATTGGAGTATCATCATCAGGCATTTTATGCATCCAGTCAAACTTACAATACCCTTCATTAAAAGCGTAATGCACATACGTTACTGCTTTTACATCCGATCTCTGGCCGTCAGGCTGATATTCAGGCGAACAGTTTGTTATAAACCTCATTCTGTATTCCTGTTTATCTTTGAAACCATAAAGTTTTACTGCGGCTTCATTACAATCTACTGTATTAAGATTCTTGTCCCATATTTGAGCGCACACAGGAGAGGTATCAAGCATCAGCATCAAACGTTCGTTAACCGACTTTATGGCGGTCTCCATTCGTTTTTTTTCTTCCAATTCTTTTTTATATAACTGCCTTGTTGTATTATTTTTGTTTAATAGTATGGAAAGAGCCAATAAAAAGAAAAACATGATAACAATAAAAATAGACATATATAAAAATATACGATTTGAATAATCCGCCTGCTGGTCTGCCATAATTCTTTCATAATTAAAAATCCGGTTAAACCAATCATTATTGATATTTTCAATTTTTATTAACCGCAGCGCTTTATCAATAATGGAAAGAAGCTCCGTTTCATTTTTGTTAAAACCGAATTTTGTTTCTATATCCTGATCAAAAACCATATTAACTTTAAAGCCGAAAAGCTCCTGATAATGAGTGAGGTACATAAGGCGTCTTTGAGTTGACATTACAAGATCTACTTCTCCCTGCTGCAAAGCGCTGAAAGCCTGGTCTATGTCATCAAACACAAAAATGTTCCTGTGATTTGGAAACCATTGATTAAAAACGGCAGTAAAAGATGTACCTCTTGCTACACCTACTTTTTCATGAATTATTTCATTTAAGGTTATGTTACGGTAATCTGCTCTTGATATAAGCGCGTAATTATCCTCCAATATCACAATGTCAGACCATATAAAATATTCTTCCCGTTCTTTAGTATACGCAACCTCAGGAGCAAAAGCAGCTTCTCCGCTTATAAGCATTTCGTTAATTAAAGGCCAGTTGGTGTTTTCTACATGCACAACTTCAAAAGAAAGCCCTGTAAGCAAAGAAATTTCATCCAATAGATCAAAAAATATTCCCTGCCACTGCCTGTCATATTTATTAAAAAAACTTAAAGGATAATTAGTGCTGTTGGCTGCAATAGGAACTTTTAAACCTTCAGCGGCAAGATTATTAATGTAGGCACGCTCTTGTTCACTAAGACGCACGTTCATTTTGTGCTTCATATAATCCAGATACCCTTTATTGTAAAGGTTATTCGTTAAAGAAGTAGCGCCGCTTCGCTGTGCCTTGGTTACAACAGAAATTATCGGCTGCAATTGCGGATCAGCGGCTGCCATCGAAACAGGATTAAAAATCAACGGAAAAAAATCTTCGATAATAATATTGCCGTAATCAAGTGAAAAAGTTTCTGCATTACTTGAAGCGATAAAAGCATCAGCATCTCCGTTTACTAAAGCTGCATACGCTTCAGGAAAACCGTTAACCCAAACAGGTACATAAGAACCCGGTTCTGTTACCGAGGCTACAACAGCTTCTACAGGAGTACCTATAAAAGCGTATCTTAAAGGCCGCTCAAGTGAAATCTGATTAAGCGGCAGGCTTCCTTCGAGCCTGAATGTCACATACAACCTGTTCGCTATTGTGTCGGTC
>WQYB01000122.1 GCA_009781475.1 Treponema sp. | reverse complement strand
CGATTTGTATTTTCAGGAAATTCCTGTTTAACAGATTATAACCTATTTTCTTCCATATATACAAGCAAGAAATATTTTTTTCTCATTTTTAAAATTAATTAAAAACTGCTACATTTAAAGGTAGGTATAAATGTAGCAGTTAAATAACGTTTACTTTACATCAATCCCCAATGACTGCTCTTATATCCTTTTTAATGGCATCCAGCTTTTTGGCAGCTTCGGCTTTTGCGGCTTCAAGCCCGCCTGAACCTACTTCTGCGCAGCAAGTTGCGTAAAATTTGATCTTTGGCTCAGTGCCGCTTGGGCGTGCGCTTACGATTGTTCCGTCTTTTAAGAAAAATTGTAAAACATCACTTGGAGGAAGGTCGTCTGCGCCGTTTTTAATATCACGGACTTTTATAATTTCGATGCCGCCAAGTGATTTCGGCGGATTTTTTCGGTATTCTTCCATTATACCGTTCATAATCGAAGGTCCTTGCGGTCCCTGGAAATATTTGGAAACTGCCAGTTCCTGCCAAAAGCCGCAGATTTCATAAAGTTCGTCCAGGCGATCAAGCAAGCTCTTGCCTTTACTGCGCCAGTAAAGTGTCATTTCGGCGGTTAATGCTGCGGCAGAAACTCCGTCTTTGTCGCGGACTTCTGTTTCTACAAGGAAGCCGTAACTTTCTTCTGTGGCAAAAACAAAATCGTAAGCGCCTGCTTCGCCGTTTTCCCATTTGCGCATTACATCGGCAAGCCATTTAAAACCGGTAAGACATTCAACGCAAGCTGCGTTGTAATGCAACGCGACTTTTTTATGCATTCCTGTTGTTACGATTGTATTGATCATACCCGGTTTTGGCGGCATTTTTCCAAGTTCTTTTAACGAAAGGAAAATATAATCGGCAAGCAATGCTCCAATTTGATTTCCTGTAACAAGGACAAATTTTCCTGCCTTGTCGGGAACCGCGATTCCAAAACGGTCGGCATCAGGGTCTGTTGCCATTACTACATCGGCTTTTTCTTTTGTTCCCAATGTTATCGCCATATCCAAAGCAGCGGCTTCTTCGGGGTTCGGGAAAGCTACTGTCGGGAAGTTTCCGTCTCCCTCGCGCTGTTCGGGAACTGTAATTACTTTTAATCCAAGGTCGCCTAAAACTTTTTCTACATGAAGCGCGCCTGTTCCGTGAAGCGGTGTAAAAACAATTTTTACTTCACTTGCTTTTTCTTTAATTAAATCCGGTCTAAAAAGGCGCGATTTAACCATCGCCTGATACGGCTCGTCTACTTCTTTGTCGATTATAACCAAAAGACCTTTTTCTAAAGCAACCTGCCGTGATATTTCTTTTATGTCTGTAACGGTGTTTACTTCATCAATAATTCCAACATCGTGGGGAGGAACAACTTGTGATCCGTCGTTCCAGTATGCTTTGTATCCATTGTATTGCGGCGGATTGTGGCTTGCTGTTACAACGATGCCTGTATCGCAGCCAAGGTAACGGATTGCAAATGATAATTCGGGAGTGGGACGCAGCGAAGAAAACAGATAAGTTTTAATACCGTTAGCTGCAAATATTAAAGCCGCTGCCTCTGCAAACTCTGCCGAATAACGGCGGCTGTCATAAGCGATAACTGCTTTAAGTCCCTTGTCACCGCTTAATGCGGCTTTTTGCGGAAATGTTTTTATAATATAAGAAGCCAGCCCTTGTGTAGCACTTTTTACAACGAAAGTGTTCATGCGGTTATATCCGCCGCCTATTACTCCGCGAAGACCGCCAGTGCCAAATTCTAGATTCTGATAAAACCTGTCTGCAAGTTCGTTTTGTGATGCTTCGTCACCTTTTGATAAAAGGGATTCTACTTCCTGCCTGAAAGCTGCATCTTTTTCCTTTGATATATAATCATTTGCTTTTTTAAGAATGTCCTGATTCATTTAATTCCTCCGTAATTTTATTAACTATATACCATATACGGAGAATTGACTACTATGCTTTTTTGGTAAATATATATTAAGTTTCTCCAGCAGTTCATTAAAATCCAGAGGTTTACCAATATGGCTGTCCATTCCGGCTTTCATACATCTTTCTACATCTTCCCTGAATACATTGGCGGTCATAGCG
This sequence comes from Treponema sp., assembly GCA_009781475.1. GTDB lineage: Bacteria > Spirochaetota > Spirochaetia > Treponematales > Breznakiellaceae > WQXQ01. The sequence continues at coordinate 5,251 of WQYB01000122.1, read as the reverse complement.
ACAATTGGAACACCCTTATTTAAATTTTTTTGTTTCTCCAATACCCTTATTTTACTGGTTGCCTCATAACCGTCCATTTCAGGCATTTGCACATCCATAAAAATAATTTCGTATTTATCCGGATTTTCACCGAAAAGCCGCACAGCTTCTTTTCCGTTATACGCACAATCAACATTAATGCCGGTAGGTTCAAGCAGCGCTAAAACAATATCACGATTAATTTCGACATCTTCTACAAGTAAAATATTTCTGCCTGCATATAGATTTTCAATATCTTTTATTTTTGCATCTTCCAGTTTTTGACGATCTATACCCAGCGCTTCATTTATTACATTTGCAATACATGACGGAAACAATGGCTTGGAAAGAAATTTATCTACACCGGCTTTTTTTGCTTCACTTTCAACCTCAGTCCACTCTGCCGCAGTTATCATTATTACAACAGATTTTACAGGTTCCTGATGCGCTTTTAATTCGGCTGTTAATTGTATTCCGTCCATACCGGGCATCTTCCAGTCAACAAAGTAAATATGATAGCGGCCTTTTTCTTTAATAATTTTAATAGCATCATCTCCGCTTAACGCAGTATCGCAATTAACGCCGAACTCGCAGGAAATTTCCTTAAAGTAATCCAAAATGTCCTGATCATCATCTACTACCATAATTCGGACATTCTCCAAATTAACATCTGAGGATAAAATTTTATGAGGCGATGCAATACCTCGCTTCATTTTTATATTAAAAGTAAATGTTGAACCTTTTCCAACTTCGGAAGTCACTCCAATATAACCGCCCATAAGTTCTATAATACTTTTTGAAATGGCAAGACCCAAACCAGTGCCGCCGTATTTTCTTGTTGTACTTGATTCGGCTTGTTCAAAAGAACTGAACGCCCTTTTTTGCTGTTCGGATGTCATTCCAATCCCTGTATCTGAAATAGAAACTTGCAAAGAACACATGCCGTCGTTTTCTTCCAATAAACGTGTATTTAAATTAATGGAACCGTTTTCGGGGGTAAATTTAATAGCGTTTCCCAAAAGATTTGTAATAACCTGCGCAAGACGCTGGTCGTCTCCTATCAAACTTTTTGGGATATTTTTATCGATGTAAACGGTAAACTTGTGATGCTTTTCGTCAACACGGAAATTAACGACATTTACAATCCGCTGAAGCATTTTTTCAAAATTAAACTCGGCATGAGAAAGTTCAAACTTGTTCGCCTCTATTTTTGACATGTCAAGGATATCATTAATTACACCTAACAGATGATTTGACGCATCTTCGATTTTTTCAAAGCAGTGATTTTTTTTCTCAACTTCAGATGAAGATTTACCGATCGTGATCATGCCTATTATCGCATTCATTGGTGTGCGTATTTCGTGGCTCATATTCGCAAGGAATGCGCTTTTATGCTTGTTTTCTCTGTCAGATTTATTTCTTGCAGTATCAATACTTATTAAACCTGTTATTAAAGCAATAGCAAAAATACTTCCCAGTATAATAAGAGTAATAGCCATTGCCGAAATATCACTGTAAAAAGGATCTTCGGGAGTTAAAAGTCCCAGAAAAAAACCATTATCAAGTTTTTTAAAAAATGCTATTGTTCTTTCTCCCTTCCAGTTTGTTAAAGGTTCTTCCCAAATTAAACGATCGTTAACAAAATCATCTGCAAATTTTGATAATGGTAAATCAGGGTCCCTTACATCTTTGCCTATAAACTCAGAGTTTGCATGAGCGATTACTTCAAATTCACTTGTAACCAGCATCCCGTAACCATCCTGAGATAAAGCAACATTAACAATATTAGAACCGATATAGCTAACACTGATATTAAGACCAACAACAGCGATTTGACGGCCTCTTTCGTCATGGAGACAGCGCGCATAAGCTAAAACTTTTTCACCTGTAATAATATGTTCATAAGGATTTGTGAAAATAATTTCACCGCAGTTTGCCGCAGCTTCTATATACCAGGGTCTTTCCGGAGGATTTATATCGTTTAATGTAATATTACTGCTGCTAAGAAAGGTTTTTTCACCGTACACATCAAAGTACCCGAATAATGTAATTGATTTCATCATTGGACTGTTATTCGAATGTAAATAATCTGTATAATCATGCAAGTATTTATTTACTGCCTCCATAGAATCACCTCTTGAAAGCATACTGGAAACAGATTGTGAAAAACCGCTTAATATTATCTTTGGTTCAAGCAAATCGGATTCAAGCTGAGCTTGCGCATAAGCAAAAACACTTTCAGCATTATTTACTAAATTTTTACGCACAATTCCGCGTGTAAATAAATGACTGGAAAAAACCATTAGTCCAAACGCTGCAATTGTAAGAACTAATTGAATGTATAATAAACGACTCTTTGATATTTCCATAAAAATACAATTACTCCCTTTAAATATTACAAATAATATTATATCATAACTGTATATCATTTCCAAAAATTTTATAATAGTGAATTTTTGGAATTTTTGGAGGTTTATTGTGTCATTATCTTTATATGGAAGATCTTTGCTTACATTACTTGATTTTTCTCCGCAAGAAATTCGCTTTTTATTAACTCTTTCAAAAAGGGTAAAAGCCGATGCAAAAAAAGGCAAGGTACAAAAACGGTTCGAAGGAAAAACACTTGCTTTGCTTTTTGAAAAACGTTCAACCAGAACAAGATGCGCTTTTGAAACCGCATTCGGCGAAGAAGGCGGTCATCCTGTTTTTTTATCTACACAAGATATACAGCTTGGCGAAAAAGAATCATTGGAAGATACTGCCCGCGTTTTGGGAAGGATGTTCAGCGCAATTCAATTCAGGGGTTTCAAACAGGAAACCGCGCAAACCCTGGCAAAGTATTCAAATGTTCCTGTGTACAACGGGCTTACAGATCTTTATCATCCGACTCAAGCCCTTGCAGATATATTAACGCTTGAAGAAAGTTTCGGAGATGCAAAAGGAAAAACACTTTGTTATATAGGAGACGGCAGAAACAATGTTGCGCGTTCTTTAATGATAATCTGCGCAAAACTTGGAACAAACTTTACTGTTATTACTCCTGCAGAATTAAATCCTGATAATGAACTACAGGAAAAATGCGGCGCTCTTGCGAAAGTATCAGGCGCGGTAATTAAAGTTACTTCCGATATAAACGCGGTAAAAGATGCAGATGCGCTTTACACGGATGTTTGGACTTCGATGGGTGAAGAAGATAAAAAAGAAGAACGTGTAAAACTTTTAAGTCCGTATCAGGTAAATCAAAACTTAATGGACAAAACAGGCAAGAGTAATACAATATTCCTGCACTGTCTTCCTGCTGTAAAAGGCGAAGAAGTTACTGCAGATGTTATCGACGGGATACAAAGCAGAGCATGGGATCAGGCAGAAAACCGAAAGCATACGATTAAAGCTGTAATGCTTGCGACATTGGTAAAATGAGTATCAGGAAAAATGATGGAAACTTCATTTAGAATTTATACAGACGGCGGATGCTCGGGAAATCCCGGTCCCGGCGGATGGGCTTATGTTATGGTACAAAATACTTTTCAGGGTGATGTTGTAATAGCAAAAAACCTGGGATCGGAACTTGATACTACCAATAATAAAATGGAATTAACTGCAGTGATCATGGCGTTACGCGCACTTAAAACAATGAAGGACATTCCGCGCCAGACTGCAGTAATTACAGACTCCCAGTATGTGCAAAAGGGAATAACCGAATGGATACATACATGGAAACGCAATTCATGGAAAACCAGCGATAAAAAACCTGTTAAAAATAAAGAGTTATGGGTGGAACTTGATTCTTTAGCGGCAGAGTTTGAGCTTAAATGGGAATGGGTAAAAGGTCATGCCGGAAATGAGTTTAACGAACTTTGTGATGCCATGACCCAGGAAGCAATATTAGTTATAAAATAGTTATCATTTACCGTGGCATTGTTTGTATTTTTTCCCGCTGCCGCACGGACACGGGTCGTTACGCCCAACTTTGGGCTGGCTGCGTACCACAGTTGCATTGTCAGGACGGCTTGCTCTTTGCATCGGAGAGGCAGCCGGCGCTTTTTGCTGCGCTCCGCCGAACGATCCTCCGAATGAGCCAATACTTTTGTGGCTTGCCGATTGATTTTGACCAATGGAACGGCTTTGCGGTCTTCGTGTTTGTCCGTCTGCTATTTGAATACGAACTAAATGAAGACGTGATGCAATCTCCTGCCTGATTTCTTCTATCATTTTTTCGAAAATCTGGAAACCTTCTACCTTATACTCTGTAAGAGGATTTTTCTGCGCATAATGGCGAAGGTAAACTGCTTCACGCAATGCTTCCATGTTTTCCAGATGATCGAGCCATTTGCGATCGATTGCGTTTAAATAATTATCACGGATAAATAAATTAAGATATTCCGCTCCTATAAGCTCTTCTTTACCGTTTAGGTCTTTTTCCAAATCTTCTATAATAAGTTTTTCCAGAACTTCGGCATTTTTAAATTCTTTGCTTTCAGGATCTACAGTAAGTGTATAGCCAAACTTTGTACGCAGGTTTTCGGTTAAATCCTTGATAGCCGTGTTAATATCGTTTCTGCTTGCTTCGTTATAATCGTCGATATAATCACCTGTTATATCAAGCGTTGCATCATTTACACGGTTCTTTAAATTTATGTCTACAAGTATCGCATCACGCTGTTCGTAAATAAATTTGCGCTGCTGGTTTAATACATCGTCGTATTCCAAAAGATGTTTGCGGATTTCAAAGTTGCGCTCTTCTACTTTTTTCTGGGCATTTTCTATACTGCGGTTTAATATAGGATGATAAATCGGATCTCCGCCTGTCATGCCGATTCTTGACATTATACCTTTCATTCTGTCGCCGCCGAAAAGCCGCATAAGCTCATCGTCCATCGATATAAAAAACTTACTCTTTCCGGGATCTCCCTGCCGCCCTGATCTGCCTCGAAGCTGGTTGTCGATACGGCGGCTTTCATGGCGCTCAGTACCGATTACATAAAGACCGCCAAGCGATTTTACTTCTTCGTAATCATTTTTCCATTTTTCATATTCTTCTTTAAATATAGCTGCGTACTGCTCTTCTGTTGTATTTGTTCCGGCTCTGCGCCTTGCGCGATGTTCAGGGTTTCCGCCAAGTTTGATGTCCGTACCGCGCCCTGCCATGTTAGTTGCAATTGTAACAGAACCTTTCGCGCCTGCTTCGGAAATAATAAGCGCTTCACGCGCGTGGTTTTTGGCGTTTAATACT
>WQYB01000121.1 GCA_009781475.1 Treponema sp. | reverse complement strand
TAACTTTTTTAACTGTGATCAGCGGGACGCGTGTTTTTTCTTGTGTCCTTGAATCCGTAACGCCTTTTTTATCTGTTTTAGCCATTTTTAACTGTGATCCTCTGCTGTCTGTTTCTGCTCTCTTTTATATCCTTAAGAAAACAGAGTCAATATTTCTTAAATTCCGTAGAAAATGAAGTGTAGCATAAAAAGCCGTCGTTATAACCCAGTCCGCATTTTCAGGCTTCTTGTTTAAATACTTGCACACCTTTTCGTTATGGAGCGCATGATCGGCAGTATTCATGTAATCGAATATACTTTCAAACTCTTATACTTTCAAGCCAAATCTTCGTTTCTTAGTCTATTACTCACATTCTATGCCAATCCCACGATGATACCACATGCTTATTCATATTTTATGCCGATCAGATAATAATGCCCAAAACTGCTATCAGCCAGATTACTATTTTTTTATTTAATCAGTTTCATCTTCAATATCGTCTTTAATCAGTTCATAAAAAATGTTTTGATAATCGTCACCTTTATATTCAGCGGCTTCAATACCGCCGTCTTTTGACAGGTAAATTTCCAAAACACCAATGTCAACTGGACATTCCATAGTGGTTGCAAGGCAGAAAATCTTTTCAAGTACTTTTTTGATCTTTAATACTCCATATTTACGTCCGTTTACAAGGATTAATACGTCGCCGCATTCAAGTTTACTTCCGTCTGGAAAAACTAATACGTCGCTTTTTTCAAGTTTGTCATCGTCGTTCATTATACAACTTTCTCCGTCTTTGGACTCCTGCAAAATTGTTTAAAAATTTTGTTTCTTCCTGTTTGACTCGTGTGAGTTCTTGCATTTACCGCCGATCATTTATAGATTGTTCAACGCAACTTCGTATTTCGCGGTGCAGTCTAAGTCTAAGATCACGGCTAATTTTTCCATTTTTTGAGTGTTGTTCAAAAGCAGGTTTCCAAATTTGCTCCCGACCTTTTTATTATGTCTCGGTTTGCCACGAAGCGGTTGATTCGCTGTAGGCTGTATATATCGACTGCTAACTGGTTTATGGAATGTATATTTTGATTTTGGAAAAATCCATGTCATAGTACAGGAAATCACGTAAAACACACAAAACACAATAAATGGCACTATACCGGTATCAACGCGACCTACTTCCAAAGCAGGCGCAATAGCAGGAATTAATGACGCAGAACATCCTATTTTCCATCCAATGCTTTTGAGGAAAAACATTAGCAAAAATGGGGCAAATACTAAAGATATTCTAAATATCATCATGCCACTATCTATATTGCCCAGCACATCCAACGATAATTCATCCATATGTAAATAGATGACAAATGAGATCATGCTAATAACCGCCAAAACAAGCGCCGTAACACGCGCAATCGCTTTCCTTGTCACTTGTTTTTTCTGCTCCGCCTCACGTTCGCGCTCCAATTTTTCGCGATGTTCTTTAAGCACTTTATATTGATTGTCGCACTCGGCCGCGATTTTGACCGAGTCCTTATAACCGTTCATAGCTCTAAACTTTTCCTGGAGGTATGTATATTCTCGTTCAGTTGTGGCTTTGTTTTTTGTCAAAACAAGCTGATCATAATATTTATTATAGCACTCATCAGCGAACTTGGCGGACTCCCTATAATCGTTCATACCTCTGAACTTTTCTACAAGATCCAAATAATCTGCTTCAGTTGAAGCACTATTTTTTTTCTGAATGAGATCATTATACGTCCGTTCCTCTTTTTCTCGTTTTTTCTGTTCTTCATGTTCACGATACAGATTATCACACTCGCTCGCTATCTCATTGGCATTTTTATATCCGCTGATTTCTCTAAACAGCTGTGCCTGCCTGCGCAAATCGCTTCCGGCGTTGTGCGTAGATAACGTTTTGAGACGGTTAAATTCTCGTAAGAGTCGCTGATAGTGATTTTCCACCCGTTGTTCCGCAGGTATCAGTAACAGGTTCTCAAGTTCCTGTTTTTTTGCCATCAACTCCGCTTCCTGTCTCTTGAGTTTTTCTACCCTCTTTTTTATTTTTGATGCGTCATCCTGAAGCAAATACCCTTCCTTTATCGACGCCTCTTTTTGTGCTATTTTAGCCATCAACATCCCTCTGTCTTGACGAAAAACATCGTCATAGGTAGTGGCGATCGGTTGGGAAGGGGTATTGCTATAATCATCCAACTTCTTTTTTACGGATTGCATCTCAAGCTTCAACGCATCACTTTCGCGCATAGCGCCTGTTATAGTACTCACTAATTTTTCAACTTCATATTTAACTCCTGCGTCAGTAAAGAAATATGGAATTTTACTGTCAGACATCGTTCATCTCCAGTCTCAAAATGGATTACTGCTTATCTTAGAGTCTTTGCTATTCCAAGTGGGTAGACTCCCACTCAAGACCGTTATTTTCAAGACAAATCATGGTTATAAATGTGAGGAAACCACGCAAAGTCCCTCACATACACAGAATTAACTTTTATCCAAATATTTGGACGGCTAATCAAATTTACTTCCGATGATTATAATTCCCGCTTGTATTATTCGGACATTTTTTCCAATATTCACTATTCTGGCAATTTTTATCTCCGGAATGGCTTGCTTGGGATAACTTACAAATTCCGTTTATCTTATCATAATATGGGCACATGTTTTTCACCCCCTTTCCTTATTTTCAGGTTTTAAGACGCTTTATTTTATCAATCACATGAAAATATCCGCTTTGTTAAGTTAAATGCAATAACATCTCATATGCATTTTTTTCACTATTATAATATCTAAGATCTTCTGATTTAAAATATCTACTCGTATTTTCTGCATACCGATCTCCATGTTTGTAACTAACTTTCATAGCTCCACTGTAAAATTCGTGTAATATTTCTTTGGTTACAACAGCTATCGCGCAATGTCGATAAGAATCCATGGATGAAGGGTTTCCATCCCAACCCTCTTTAAAACCTCTGCGTATTTTTACCCCTTCCAAGTCGGGAAAATTAATTTTATTACCAAGCGTGACGTTGGTTATAGTGAGATCACCATCATCATAATAGTTGAAAATCTTAAAATAAATTTTTTCATTTTCTATCTGCCTTTTCGATCTTTCTTTTTCTAGTTGTTCATCCATCCTTCTTTTTTCCTCAATCAGATCAAACTCGATCTTTGCCTCTGGGCATCCATTTTGTACAGCACGTTTTAGTAATTCCATCTTGTCCACAACGTTTTTTTTACGTTGATATTGCCGATACAAGTCATATTGCTGATACAAATTATACAAAACCTGCGCATCGCCGTTATTGGCTAATTTTATTAATTCATTCATATAAGCTTTTTGTTTTAGAGCTGCGATACCGTAAACAAGTCCTACAACAAATCCTGCTATCACCGGCAAAATCAGCATAGCTATCGAAATCACGTCAAAGGTCGATGAATCAACACAACCGGTGTTAAAACAACTATCACAGATAGCACAAGTACATATACCCAGAAATAGAACTGCGGAATAACCTATGCCGACCAAAATTGCCCAAAAAAATTTCCCGATGGGTGTCTTTTTTCCCTTTACACTTTCAAACAACGCCATACTTTTCTCTTCTCCTTCTTGCAAATATTATTATTACACAACTAATGAGAACGCATACGCTCACAATTTGGCTGAAAGAAATACCATTCCAAACTCCTCGCAGCCAATCACCTCTAAAAAATTCTAATATTATACGTATTATCGCATAAGTACACAGATACACTTCCATCAGATGCCCTTTAAATTTTTCAATACTTAACATTTTCCACAATCCAAAGAATATCATTATGCTTATAACAGCCTCAACTAACTGAACAGGTATTCTTGAATCCGTAATGATTTCTCCTTTTACTTTAGTAGTATATATAATCGAAAATATCGAATCCGTCTCCACACCAAAACAGCAACCGGCAAAAAAACAGCCTAATCTCCCCCAAAAAAGAAACAGTGGCACACAAACAACAGCTATATCCATAATTCCCCAATCAATTTTCTTGTCCCATATTTTACAAATAAGTAAAAATGACAAAAGAAAACCAATTAATCCGCCATAGTAAACAATCCCAGTATTCCAAAAAGTGCCAAAAGTTATCGGTTCTTTATTTGCCAGTGCTATGTATAGTCCGGTAAGACAACCGAATAATTTTGCCCCTGTCAGCAGCCCTATACCGCTTAACCAAAAAACCTTTGAGTATCGCTGGATGCTGTAATTGTATTTAAGCAATAGTAAAATGAATAGTGATGATGCGAAGACAACGCCGATAGTAGCGAAGAACCCATAGGGCGGTATTCCCAATATTTTTGCTGTCGTTGCGTCGTATATCATTATTTGGTATTTTCTTATATTCCTATCATTTTCTGAGAACAGAGATATACGGATCGCATTAATTCACGAAACTCACCAATGTAAAAAGTATATCTCAGCTCCATCAGAAATAAACGTAAAGAGACCACGCGAGGCTCCTCACACCCAATTAATTTTCATGTAATATTTATATTACAAATCAATATTTCACTCCTGGATAATTCCCGCTTGTAACATTCGGACACTTTTTCCAATAGTCGGAACTTTGGCAATTTTTGTCTCCGCCATGGTACGAATCAGCTTTTCTGCAACGCCCGTTTACAGAATCATAGTAAGGGCACATATTTTTCACCTCCTCCCTTATATTTTCAGGTTTACTGCATTTTAGTAAACGCGTATTTTATCTTGTCAACTACGTAATATCCTCTCCACACTACTCACAACAATCCAAATATGATAGCAACATCAGTCTCCTTTTAGAACCATATTGTGAATTTTTCTTCCCACCATGCCGAAAAGAAATTGATATCTAACATCCTTATTTTTTAGAAAACAATTTGCGAAGTTCCAAAGCTCTCAACAGATCGCGGATAGCAATGATAGGACTTTTTATTGATTCCCAAGACATTTTAAAAAACCCAATGATTATAGTCCCGCCTATACCTTCTGCTAAACCTCTGAGACCTCCCCAAGCCCCTTCTTTATCTATACCACGTTTAACTTCATTCAGGATCGTTTTCGGCATGGAGAAGAGATACCTTAGAAGCGCCCGTAAAAATGGATCTATGCCAAGACCGAATAATGCTCCAATCAAACCGGCTATCAAGACGGACACAACGTTCCCACTTCCCCAAGCAATCGCTCCCAAAATTACTCCATAGATAACAGCACCGATAATCATATTTCTGAGGAGTTTATTAAATCCTCTTTTGAAAGTACCTTGAAAAAACTCAAGATCTTGGTGTGTACCTTGTTTTGCGGCCTCGGTAAACCATTTAACAGCCACGTTATAATCCTGAACTGCGAGATTACCGAGATAACACACCCCTAAGAAAAATTTGGCCTTTACATAACCTTGTTCCGCAGCCTTGGTGTACCATTCAATAGCCTTGCTACAATCAGGAGCAACACCTTCTCCTTTGTCATAGCGCATCCCAAGAAGGAACTGCGCTTCCGCATTACCGCATTCTGCATTTTGGATAATTTCATCTATCATCATATATCTCCTTGTTTATAAAAATGTTCATAGTTAAGGTTTATATCTATTTTGCCAATTCAGGTACCACATCGGTATCTGTACTCGTAAAAAGATTTTTATTCACCCAAATGATTACTTCGCAGTAAATTGGGTTATTTGGCCTTCAATTGTTTTGAATACTGTACCGGATACTTTATCGGCTTCTCACACCCAATTAATTTTCATGTAATATTTATATTACAAATCAATATTTCACTCCTGGATAATTCCCGCTTGTAACATTCGGACACTTTTTCCAATAGTCGGGACTTTGGCAATTTTTGTCTCCGCCATGGTACGAATCAGCTTTTCTGCAACGCCCGTTTACAGAATCATAGTAAGGACACATAGTTTTCACCCCTTTTCCTTATTTTTAGGTTTACGGCATTTTAGTAAAACGCACGTTTTATTTGTCAATTGCGCATCAGAATCTCAAACCCAACTGGACAAAAGGCCCGTGATTGAGCCCTACATCCGTGAGAAGATAATACTTGTAATCAAAAAAATTGGCTAACAGGTACCTTTGGTAATTAAATCCATAACCCCCGCTCAGAAGAATGATATTATCTTTTAATACCGTGAACTCACGAAAAAGGCCCATATTAATCTTAATTCCAACATAAAGACAGGTGAAACTGTCTTTAAAATTCTTATTTTGAGTTCTCATTCTCTCAACTATTTCGCTGTCTGGTTTGCCTTTGCCAAGACCGAGATCAAACACATTAGTCATAAGGAGGTTAAAACCGCCGGGAGGAGAAGAGACGCGGAAAGAGCTGTTATGATCTCTCCCATAACCAAATCGCACTCCGAGAGCCCACAGCGGAACCGCAGGCTCAAACTCCGTGATGGCATCGTCTGCGGGTACCTCCATATCCTTACCATCCGCATCAGTTACTAGCGTAAAGTGACTCGTGGCGAGAAATGGAATTGTTGTATGGTTGTAAAATAAGCCTAAATAATAACTGTCATTTGCGGGACTGATATGAAATTTTCTCTGTCCCTGTTCCACTTCCTTTTCTCTTTTTTTGTCATTTTCTTCAAAATTCCCTATTTTATTTATGATCCTCCACGCGTAATGGGGTGTGAACATAAGAGCAACGCTCATCCATGTTTGATTGTACTCCACCAATGAATCCGCCGGTCTGCTCTTTATCGCTTCTAATGCCGCATCGCCGAAAGGCATATCTTCCCACAGATGAATTTTGCCGTTGTTTTGGGTGTAATCCACTTCTATGTAAAAATACCGCGGCCCCAACTTGCCCATAATGTCAATCATCCTTTGTGCATTTTTCTCTTTTATGCCAAAATCAACATAGGCCTGCCACTCTTTAAACAGCTTCATCCCCATCTGCATATTCAAGTTAAAACTATGATCCCTTTCATATTCAGCGGGAGCGGCAGGCCCGTAACCCTCTGTTTGAAAATTAATTCTATCTGTCTTAGCCGGATAATACGAAAATGAAGATAACACATCAAAACGGTGCATATTTTTCTTAGGCGGCATATAGAGCGTCTTTTCAGATTTAGCCAGTGTTTCAACCCTTGTTTCTTGCGAAAACACCGGACAGTATAGGCTAAACACCGTGAACAGAGTGACTGCAATTGTTTTTGATTTTAACTGTTTCATCTTTTTAGCCTTGGCAGCGGCGTTTTCGGCAAGATGTACATTAACAGGGAATTTGTTCATCTTAAATTAACACCGTAGAAAGTGGGGAAAAATGTAGAGGTTTTTCTCCACCCGAAAACCATCTATTGCGTTTGCAATATAAAATATATCGTCTTTGCAAGCAAATCAAGTAAAATATGCGTAAAATGTGAGTATTTATGCGCTTCACTGATTTAT
>WQYB01000120.1 GCA_009781475.1 Treponema sp. | reverse complement strand
TGCATTGTTCTTTTGATATTTCTATTTTTCCAAGTATATCTAAAATATTAAACGATACCATTGTCTCTTTTATCGCATCTTTAATTTTTCCATTTTCGATAAGGAAACTGTTTTTTGCAACTCCCGAAACATCGCCTGATGGTCCCGGGGACGCACCTGAAAAACGATTAATTAAAATTCCCTTATCGATACCTTTGATCATATCTGCAAGAGGAGTGTTTCCGGGTTTTACTTCGATGTTTCCAAAGGCTGTATTTAAAGAGCGCGGTTTTCCGGTTTTGCGCGAGCCGTAAAGTGAAAGTTCAAAAGATTTTAAAATGCCGTCTCGGATTATATCGAAGTCTTTGCTTTCAAAGCCGTCACCTGTAAAACGCTCTCCTGCGACAATATCGGGATTTAAAGGAGAAGTGCAGATTGTTAAAATACTGTCGGCGACTTTGGTTCCAAGCGCATCCTTCCATCGGCTTGTTCCTTCTATCAAAGACCCTTCAGATAAAAAACAACTGCTTAGTGTCTGCCAAATCATGTCACTGCATGCAGGTGTTACAATAATTTTTCCTGTAAACTTTTCTTCCAGAACACGCGGCTCCATAGATTGCTCGGATTCGCCAAGCAGCGTGCGGTGCATGTCTAAATCCATAAACGGTTTGGTTAGGGAAGAAAGGCGGGCGCTAAAACCATTAAACGATGATGATTTTTCTCCGTCTTTTGCGGAGAACATTGTTCCTATTTCATAAAACTCAGAAAGCCTTTTAAACTCTACGCCGTTTGAATTTACATAGACAGATTGGCTGCCGTTAAAATCGGCAGTTAAACCTTCCATTATAATTTTTGGATATTCGTCTTTTAATTGTTCGATAAATTCTTTTGTCCTTGAAAACAATTTATCCATATCCCTGCCGCCGATACTTTGGTCGAACGATTTGTTTTCGATTTTTTCTGCGATATCTTCGGCTTCTTCCGGCATTGCAGATGAAGTAAGCGCGATACAGTCCGCTACTGCCTTGTCTATTGAATCTTTGTCCAGTTTGTTAACAAAGATAACGCCTTTTTTATTATCTTTGATCGCTTTAAGATAAAGCGAGTCATTAAAAAGCGTGCGCATCAATGAAAATTGATTTGCTTCCACGTTAAGTTCGTCTTTTCTTCCGCGGCTTACAGAGCAGGCTGCCTTTTGAGCTCCGCCTTTTTTTAAAGCATCAAGAGCGTACTGTGCAATGTCATTGCTTGCAATATCATTGCTTGTTATATCGTTATTCACTACCTGCCTCCTATGTTGATGTCGCAGCGAATGGCAGGTCCGCCCATGCCTACGGTCATTGGCTGTTTCTTGCCGCAAAAACCGCTTGAATCCCAGTGCATGTCATCGGAAACCATGTCTACAGTTTTTAACATTTCAAATGCCACACCGGAAATTGTAGTTTCGCGGATTGGTCTTCCAAGTTTTCCGTTTTTAATTTCGTATCCCAAATCGACAGAAAACATAAACTCGCCAGTTGTGTCGGCTTGTCCGTTGCCGGTTTTTACAAGGTAGTAGCCATCGCTTATGCTTGCGATCATATCTTCAAGTTTGCTTTTGCCGGGAAGAATTACAGTGTTTCGCATTCGGATTAAAGGTTCGTCAGAAAAAGTAAACGCACGCGCATTGCCTTGCGGAGCTACTCCAAAATGCTGGGCGGTTTCTTTTGAATGTAAAAAACTTTTTAAAATGCCGTTTTCGATCAATACCGCATCTTCTGCAATCGTGCCTTCGTCATCAACATAAACAGGAAGCGGGCATGTTTTACCGAATGCGCTGTGCGCAAAATCTGTCATCGAGATAAGCTCGCTTGCTACCTTTTTTCCAAGATTGTGCCCAGCGACAGATCCGCCCAAAACAAGGTCTGCTTCGACAGTGTGCCCGACAGCTTCGTGGGCAAGCATTCCTGCAAGGTCGGGGTGCATTACACATTTGCGAACTCCAGCGTCGGGGAAAATTCCTTCGCGCTTGTGCATTAAAGATTCGTAAAGTTTATCAAGTTCTTCTGTAAGCAGAGCGGGGTCGCTAAAGTGTTCGTTAAAATGCCCGTGTCTGCATATCGGTTTTAAAAGTTCTACAGGGATGCCGTCATCTGTTTCGGCTGTCATAAATACATAAATCATGGAGCGCGGCTGATACCAGTGGCTGTCTGCGCCGTCGCTTACTGTAAGAAGTTTTTCAATATCAAGACAATTTATAATTACAGTGCGGCTTATAAGTTTTTTATATTTTTCTGCGATCATGTTATCAAGCGCTTTTGCGTAATCGATTAATATACTTTGAGGAATATCGTTTTGCGCGCTTTTATTTAATTCAAACTTGCCGCCTTTTACATTTGGTAAAGATGCCTTTTTTTTGTTTACATGTTTGTCCATAAAAAGCGCGTTGTCAGTTGCGGCTGCAAGTACATTTTTTACACTTTCGTTTGAATACTCGGCGCCGGATGCAAATCCATAAGTGCCGCCTTTATACACACGGGCGGATACTCCCCCTTGTGAACTCTGCGCGTTTCCTACCATGTTTCCTGCAAGGAACGAAACCTGTCTTGTGGTATTTATTTGAGCCCGAAGTTCGGTATAATCTTTAAAGGCGCTTTTGTGTGCGGTTAGTAAATCGGTAAGCAATATTTTCTCCTTAAATATTTCTATATTTTGAAATCATCATAATAAATTAAAAATAAAAAAACCACAGAGGTACTCGCAATGAAGCTTGATGTTCATGGAGGCTCTGATTCGAAAATCATAACCTCCGTGAAACTCCAAGCAACTTTAGTTGCGGTACTCCGTGGTTAAATTGGAGCTTTAGTTTTACTTAAAGAGTATTTGCTAAAGCTCTTAATCTTGCAGTCGATTGAGGATACCTGCCGTCATAACGATTTGCCTGAGCGATCACTTCTGTTCTAAGTGTTGATCTTACCTGGGCATCGTTCAAATTGGTCTGAAGATTCGGAATAATAATTACCAAACCCGGATCAATAACATCAGGGTCTGAAATAGCTCGGGCATTTGCAAGTCTTATAAGAGGGAAATAATCCATATTATTTGCGCCATACCTGCGGCTTGCAATAAGTGCCAGTGTATCACCCCTTGCAACAGTGTAATTAGTCGCTCCTGTGATAATAACTCCGTTTTCTCCCCGTGAAACATTAGATTCAGTTCCTGTTCCAGAACCTGTTCCAGTTCCGCCAGTTGTTGCGCTGCCTGATCCTGCACCAGTACCGCCGCCCAAGACTCCTGTTGGGTCGCCTGATCCGCCTGCGCCGGTTCCTGTTCCAGAACCTGTTCCAGTTCCGGTTCCGCCAGTTGAACCAGTGCCTGTTCCGCTGCCAATTGAAGGACCGCTGTCATCAGCAGGTGGTTTACTTTTGCATCCTACTACAGTCATTACCAATAAGATGCCGATTATCATTATTAATGCTCTTTTCATCATTACCTCCATGAATATAACTACATTATGAATGAATTTACATACAAGTCAAGAATGTTTTAACAGATTTTTTCCAAGCATAAGCTGCGCCAGTTCAATATCCCCGCTTGTTATAGCCTTGCGTATCCGGCTGGAACTGACAGGCTGCGAGCCTTCCATGACCTCTTTTTGGATTTGTACCGGGATTTTTCTTTCTGTAAAAAAGGTTTTTATTGTATTTACGTCTGTATCAAGAGCGTATCCGCAGCGGAAATTGCTGCCAACCGCAAAAAAGCCGATATTACCGTGTTTCAGTAAAATCTTCAAAAAATCGATGCCGCTTGTACGTTTAAAAGTTTCTGTTAAATCTGCGATAATTGCAGCTTTTATCCCCATGTTTTCAAGTGAAGAAAGTTTTTGTTCAAATGTTTGTATATCCTTTTGAGAGTCGTTTTTATTTTTTTGATTTTGCCGGAATGTGACAACAGACGGCAGGTAATCTTTATTATATGAAACAACATTTTTTAACAAAACCTGATGTCCGCGGTGAACTCCGTCAAAAATACCGACAGTCATGGAAGTTTTTTGCGAATTTTGCGGCGGCTCGGTTTTTAAAAATTCATCCCAGTTAATTATCTTCATTTGATTTTGCTTTTATTTCTTCCAGCTTGTCCTGGAAAAGTTTATAGTCCGGGGCAAGTTTTACAGCTTTTTCCAGCATACGAACTGCCTGTTTTATTTTTCCTTCGATGTAGAAAACAAGCCCCCATAAATAATAAATGGCAGGGTCTGCTTGCGGCTGCGGTTTTTGGCTGCGCCGCAGTTTATCAGCTTCCTCAAACTCTTTAACGCATTTTTCATAATCTTCCATACTGAATGCCCACTTGCCGATTAAAGAACGGGCTTCCCAATTTTTATTGCCAAGCAGCATCAGCTTTGGTATCATTGCGGCAAGTTCCGCTGTGTTTTCCTGATTTAAAAAAAGTTTTCCGGCTCCTATGTAACGGGTGAGCGCTTCCTTTTTATTACCTGCAATTTCATAAGAGGCGGCGGCATTAACAGCGTAAACACCGTTTTCATTATTCAGTTTAAAAGCGCTGTCCCAGGCAAGCGCACATTCGCTGTATTCTTTTAAATTCCAGTGACATGCGGCAAGCATTGTATAATAATCAATATCCTTGTTGATTTTAGACATATTGTTTAAAATAAATTCTTTTAACTGCGGATATTTTTTCTGTTCATTTAATATTCTCAGTTTTTCTGTATAAGCGATTTTTGCTTCGGCGGAGCCGTGGTGCTGTTCCAGTATCATATCAATATATTCATCTGCTTCATTGTACTGCCCAAGGAGAAACGACATACGCGCCGCAAGTAAAAGTTCCTTGCGTGTTCTTACCTGAGAATAAGTTGTAGTAACGCTTGAGATCGCTTCGTCTCTTCGCTTCCATGCCCTATTAATCTGATCCAGCGCTTTATAAGGTTCGCCCATTACTGCGAAAGTTTCTGCAAGACGCAGGCGGCTTTCTGCGTTTATATTATTGTCATCAGTCCATTTTTTATAATTGTCTTCTATCGATTTAATCCGTGTATCAACTGAAAGATAATCAAAATAAGCCATACAGGTATAATCGTTTTGCGTTGATTGATTATGTTCGTCTTCATAAAATTTATTTTCTTCGTAAAAATCTTTATCTTCATTTGAAGCATTGTCTTCATAAGAAGCCAGGGCAAAACCGACCTCGCCCACTGCGATTTTGTCGTCGTTTACTTCTCCTAGCCATTTATCGTTTACAACAAAAATCAAATAGGAGCCGTAGGTAATGATGCCTAAATTTATACAGGAAATACCGTTTTTTTGTGTTTTTTCAAAATCTGATATTTCAGTCCAGGCAATAAGTGATTTTGGAGAGTTATTTTTTACAATATCCAGGCGGAAATAACCTTTATTGGAAATAAGCGCCATATAATATGAATCTTCATCCATTACTCTGAAAACAATGCCTGCTGCGGCATAAGATCCCATACTATCAAGGCGGAATTTCGCCTTGATAACATTATCCTGGAATTCAAAACCGGGTATCTGTATCCAGGCGATGCAGTTTTGTTTTTTTACTCCAAGTTCCAATGAACTGTCAGACAGATAGGCATTATATGAAGATTCTGATTTAATATTAATAGGCAGCTTTTTTGTTTCGGACGCCGGTTTTTCAATATCAAATAATTCATGGATTTGCGTGCGCGTTATTTTTGAAAAATCAATAAACAGCCTGCTTTCCGGAGAATTACCCGGAATAATCTGCTGGATTTTATCGGAGAGTGTGTTAATGAACCTTTTGGAAAAAGCAAGCATTATTAAGATGTACATTAAAAATATAAAAAAGTCGATACATCTGCCTGAAAGAATAGATCTGTTTCTTTTAATAGCGGTTCTCTTTTTAATTATTGTTCCGCTTATTATTAATCTTTCTTTTAAAAGAATTACTCCGTCAAACCAGGTTAATCTTTATTTATCATCTTATTTTGAAGATGTATTCGGCAAGGATTTAACGGGAAAACTTTTACAGAGTTTTGAAGAAAAAAATCCCGGCATCAAAGTACGGCTTGCAGGTGATGATACAGAAATAACCGATATTTTATTTTTTAACGAAGGAGATTTTAACACACTTATTTCTGCGCAATCTCTTGGCGAATTAAATTCATTTACAAATTTCGATTCGGGAAAGAGGCAAATGGCAATACCTCTTGTTTCGTTTATGAATATGCTTTTTTATAATATCGATATATTGACCTTAGCAGGTTTTAATTCACCTCCTAAAAACAGAGAAGAATTCCTGGCTTATTCAAGGGCTGTTTTCAGGGGTAATTTCGGCGTTGACGCTGCGGCAATGAGCTTAAGCCGCGCTGACGGGCAGGCTTTATCGCGTGATATTTTTTCCTGGATTTTTGCAAACGGCGGCAGTTTATGGTCAGAAAACGATAAACCTGTTTTGAACAACCGTACTTTTGTAAACGATATAAATTATTTAAATACATTTAATCGTGAAGGTTTATTTACATTAAATATTTTTGATTCTACAGGAGCGCAGCGTCTTGAGCAATTCGCTGCCGGAAAGTTAGCCATGATGGTAGCTTCAACGCAGGTAATTCCATACCTTAGAGACAGGATGGGGGACGAAGCGTTCGGCATTACAACCATTCCATATACACCAATCGGCGGAAGGTACAGTATCGATATTAATGCTTTATACGCCGGCATAAACGCACAAAGCATTCATCCCGATGAAGCCTGGTTATTCCTTGTACATCTTACGGAAAACAGCCCGTTTTTGTGTGCCGAGTTAAAGGCAATTCCGGGGCTTGTTACCAATATTACCCCCGGCGACTATGTGATGGAAGACCCTTTTTATTCAAAAGCCTGGGATATATTTGAATCATCCCAAATTGTCGAAGGATTTTCCGGGAAAACGGGCGCTTTGGAATACGAAAGCATATTTCTGTATGAATTACAGTTATTTTTTGAAAGCAACCGCTCTGCACTGGACACATTCAATACAATCCAGCGCCGCTGGGACGCATTAGGTGACTGACACTTTTAAGCGGCTTTTTTTGAATAATTTCCGTCAAAAGAATTTCACACACAACGAAGCGGATGCTTCGCAGCACGGGGGCACAAAGTTTTTTTATATTAATGTCTTAATAACTTTTATATCAAGCCCTGTAATTTTATGGACAAATTCTGGTGTGGAGCCTTCTGCTAAAAGGTTTTTGGCGATGGTATGGCTGGCTTCATATAAGCCTTCTTCAAGTCCGTCTTCTCTACCTTCTTCACGAGCAAAAGCGATTGCGTCTTCTGTATTCCATTCTTCCAATATCATGTTCAAAACCTCCGAACCATGTATCTCAAGAAACCGATTCATTATACCATGTTTAGAACAGTATTTTACAGCTTCTTTTATTCCTTTTTCAAGACTGCCAAACTCTTTCCAGAATGT
>WQYB01000119.1 GCA_009781475.1 Treponema sp. | reverse complement strand
GTATCAAAATAAAGCATTAAAACACTACGGACATGATGTAAGCGTTAATCACCGCTCATATCAAAGGCAAGGCATTGAGCAAATCCCGACTGTCCATTTAGGGTATGCGTATCATCTTGAACACAGAGGCATCCAAACTGAGCAAGGCGACAGAAACAAGCGAATATCTGAGTGGAACAGGGAACTCCGCATGATAAAAGGCAGGATTAAGAAACTTAAAACATGGTTATACGAGCAGCCTATTGAAGATGCTCCAACAATGAGTGATGTTTTAAAAAGCATTACTGCTAATAATCGCTTAAAATCAAAAGCTCAAAAATTACAGGATATTAAAACACTTGGAAATGTAATCAACTTTTGCAAAGCAAACGGTATTAACTCAATAGAATCATTTGCTGACAGGGTTTCCGAGATGCAACAAGAACAGCATGATATTGCAAAAACGATTAAACAAAAAGACCGTAAGATTAAAACCCTTGATACTCATTTACAAAATGTTGTACTTTTAAATGTCGCCAAGCCGATATATAAAAAATATACACAGCTTGACCAAAAAGATAAAACTGCTTTCAGACAGGTAAATGCCGCTGCCGTCGAACAGTATGAAACGGCTCATAAATATATAAAAGACCATCTAAACGGAAAAAACGTTATTCCGGAAAAAGCATGGCGAAAAGAGCGAGAACAGCTACTACAAGACCGCTTTACCCTTGCCGAAAAATTCTACGACCTCAAAACTGAAGTCAAAAGTGCAGAAGTAATACGCAAAAATGCAGAGCAACTTTTATCTTCTGAAGAACCTACCCCGATAAGACCACGCAGAAGAAGACAGAATCATGAGTTATAGCATAAGTAATACATCTTATATCCTATCTCTTTAAACTTTCAAAATATCAATAACTAATCATACATTATGTAAGAAGCATTATTATCCCGCACAAGTTTATCATTTTTACACTTAGGACATACCCATTTTATCTGCTGTTCTGATTTTATTGTTACTACTCCTGATTTTGATACAATAAGTTCGACAAGAGCGACCTTACCTTTACATGATGAGCAGTTATATGTTGGCTGATACTTACCGCCTGAGCCTGTGAGTGCAAAAAAGAATTTATTATGCAGTCGCCCGCATTTCTTGCAAATGTATTGAGCTGACCCATGACCGTGCCATTCTGTACGCTTTTCGTATACAGAATAATCTTCTTGAATATCAGTCCAAATACCACAAACATGCTCGATTTCGGAGAGTGTTTTCTTGCTCCTTATGTAATTATGAAACGCCGGTTTTCCGGTATTTTCATCGATTTCAAAAAAACTGCTATCTCTCATGCCGTGACCTATATTGACCAGAAATGAAAAATCGCACTTTCCGCATTTAATGCCGTATTTTTTACCCATTGGCAACACCTCCATCATACTCGTAATACAATTTTATCATGCAGTATTAGTAAATGCAAAACTTCAATATTATATGTCTTCCACCAAAACTGATATTAATGTATAATAACCATACAGATTTTGAATAAAGAGGTACATTATATGCCATTATCATGGGCTGAAATTCAAGAAAACGCAATAAAATTCTCAAAGAGATGGGCAGATACTCATAGAGAAAAGGCAGATGCACAGCCTTTTGTTACTGAGTTTCTTGGTGTTTTTGGTGTTGATGACCCTGTAAAAGTTGGTGAACGTGAGAAGCAAGTAAAAATATCAAAAGACCGATATAGATATATTGATTTCTTTTGGGAAAATCAAATTGCTATCGAAATGAAATCCCGAGGGGAGAATCTAGTAAAAGCATATAAACAACTCAGTGACTATATGGCACTTATAAAAATTGAAGAGCTGCCCGATTTATGGATGATATGTGATTTTGAAACAATACATCTTTGGAGGCGTTCAACAAGTGAAAAGTTTACATTCAAACTAAAAGAGTTAAGGAAAAACATCAGACGGTTTGCAAATATATCAGGATATGTAACTGAGCGACCAGTTGATGAAAGATTACAACTGAACCGCACCGCTGCTGAAAAGATGTCAGAATTACATATAGCTCTGCGAGAACATGGATATGACGGTCATGACCTAGAAGTTTACCTTGTACGGTTATTGTTTTGCTTATTTGCTGGCGATACAGAGATATTTCCGAAAGGTCATTTCTTCCATTACATAAATGATACAAAAGAAGATGGCAGTGATTTGTCCGATAAACTTTCCCGTTTATTCGAAATTTTAAATATGCCTGATGATATTAGGGCAAAGAAGACTTTGCTGGCAGAAGAGTTTAAGCATTTTCGTTATATTAATGGTGCGTTATTTGCCGAAAGATTGCCGCCTGCAGATTTCAATAAAAAAATGCGCAAGCTACTTCTTGAATGTAGAGAATTTGATTGGAGTGATATAAACCCTGCTATTTTCGGGGCAATGTTTCAAGGTGTAATGGATAAAACACAAAGGCGGGAGTTAGGAGCACATTATACAAGTGTTGAGAATATATTAAAATTAATCAATCCATTATTCATGGATGATTTATGGATTGAGTTTGAACGTGTTAAAACTGACCCGACAGCTTTAGACCATTTTCACAAGAAGCTTGCTTCATTAAAATTCCTTGACCCTGCCTGTGGATGTGGTAACTTCTTAATAGTTGCGTATTGGCAACTTCGCGAGCTTGAACTTGAAATCCTTAAAATGAAGCTTGATAGAGATAAATACAGACAAGCAACTATCGGGGGTGTTACACAAAGCCTTGAAGATGAAATTCTTGTCAATGTTAATCAGTTTTATGGTATTGAAATTGAGGATTTTCCCTGTCAAATTGCACAAGTCGGAATGTGGCTAATAGACCATCAAATGAATCTTCATGTA
Organism: Treponema sp.; assembly: GCA_009781475.1. Lineage (GTDB taxonomy): Bacteria > Spirochaetota > Spirochaetia > Treponematales > Breznakiellaceae > WQXQ01. Next base: position 4,645 of record WQYB01000119.1, on the reverse strand, counting down.
GCCGATGAGTTTGGTATACCTTTTGTCCGCTTACCCTTAAAAGAAAGTGCAACAATTGTTCACGCAAACGCTCTGCGTATTGATTGGGAAGATATTATTCCGAAATCGGAGTTATCGTTTATCATAGGTAATCCACCGTTTGTTGGTGCAAGATTAATGAACGATTTGCAAAAAGCAGATATGAATCATATATTCGGTAAATTGAAAGGAGTTGGTAACCTAGATTATGTTACAACTTGGTATAGAAAAGCTGCTAATATAATGGAAAATACCTCTATGAAATCTGCTTTTGTTTCTACTAACTCTATTGCACAGGGTGAACAACCAACAATACTTTGGAAATCGTTAATGGAACGGGGTTTATATATAAATTTTGGTATACCCAGCTTTATTTGGAATAATGAAGCAAAAGGAAAAGCAGCTGTTTACTGTGTAATTATTGGCTTCAGCTATCATAAAACTGAGCCGAACATTAACCAATATCTATTAGAGGCTCCCAGCGTATTTATTGATAGCCGCAAAAAACAAATATCAGGAGCTCCAGAATTAATTTTTGGAAACATGCCTAATGATGGAGGTAATTTAATAATTGAAGCAGATGAATATGAAGATTTTATACAGAAAGAACCAAAATCTAAGTCGTATATAAAAAAATTTGTTGGAGCAGTTGAATTTATTAATAACCGTCAACGATATTGTTTGTGGTTGGAAGGTATTTCACCGCTTGATTTACGTTCTATGCCAAATATAGTTGCAAGAGTTGAACGTGTCCGAGAATTAAGAGCATCAAGCACACGAGAGGGTACGCGCAAAATAGCAGACACTCCAACGTTATTTGGCGAAATTCGTCAACCCAAAAGTGATTTTATTTTAATTCCACGTCATTCATCAGAAAATAGAAGATATATACCAATAGGTTTTATATCTGCTGACATTATTGCGGGTGATTCAAATATGATAATACCTAATGCAACATTGTATCATTTTGGTATATTAACGAGTAACGTCCATATGGCATGGACAAGAGCAGTCTGTGGGCGATTAAAACGTGATTACCGCTATTCAAAAGATATTGTATATAATAACTTCCCTTGGGTTGCAGCTACAGATGAACAACGGCAAAGTGTTACAAATATGGCACAAACAGTTTTAGATGCAAGATTAAGATTTCCAACAAGTTCTCTTGCTGACCTTTATGACCCACTCGCAATGCCACCAGAATTATTAAAGGCTCACCAAAACCTAGACCGTACTGTTATGCAGTTATACGGATTCCCAACAAAGAAAAGCGAGTTCAGCGAAGCCGACTGCGTCGCCGCACTAATGGAGATGTATCAGAAGTTGGTGAATAATGGATAAAATAATTGGTTTTATTTTAGAAAATAAAGAATGGATTTTTAGTGGAGTTGGAGTTGCAATAATTCTTGCAATTTTAGGCATATCACAGCACAGAGCACGCAAAAATGGTGAGGTTAAGTTTAAATTGACACCACGCTTTTATATTGTACTTTTTATAGGAATTGTATTAGGTTTTGGTGCAGACTACTATTTTAATTTAAATGAGGACTGGCGACTAAGATTTTTCATTTTTGGTATAACGATATTATTATCATTTGCATCCAACTCCCTTGTATGTAAAATAAAAACAAAAGTTGCAGTATACAAATCTGTACGTTCACTATCTGAAGATGATTGCAAATATGTTGTTAATTGTCAGGATAATAATGAGTATTTTACCTTTACCGGCGGAGGAGAAAAAATTGAGTTTGACATAAAATGGGATAAAATACTATATGTTCCCACGGGGAAAATGGTGCAATTATATGAACCCTATAAAATTTGTGTGTATAATTATGCCTATAGATTGGCCAAAAAACGTTTAAGAAAATGAGTTAGAGGAAAATTAAGTTCTGAATGTTATACAAAAAATATAAAATGAATGAAGTTGATTCTTTTTATGGTGCAATAAAGGAGCGCTCTGATGAAAACAAAAAAGCACTGGAATGGCTTTTGGAAAAACAAATTTATTCTCTTGTTGGCTCAATAATAAGAATGGAGCTAGATTCTTTATTTCGCCTTTGTTATTTTAAGTCAAGAAGCGAAAGCGAACAAGCTCTTCTTTTAAAACAATTTATCGCAGGACATAGATGGAGCGGTGAAAATGGTTTGGTGACGGATAGAAAAATGGTTAAACACCTTGCCGATAAACTAATGCTGACATGGGCTGTTCCTATTTATGATATAGGGTGTGCTTTTATTCATTTGTCTCCATACCACGATTGGAATAGCGGTAATGACCCAACTCGAAATATATGGCAAAATTACAGTTGTATAGCTTACAGATATTTTTTTTGGATGTGTAAAATGGATTTTAATAACAAAATAATAAAATTGATTGAAACAAAAAGAGAAGACGATTATTGGGATTTTAAAGAAAGTTGGCATACCAATAAAGCTAACTTGCTACACGATATAATTTGTTTGGCAAACAATCGTACTGAAGAAGATGGTTTATTAATTTTTGGGATTAAAGATAACTCTTATGAAATTACAGGTTCTGAAAATGACCCCAACCGAAAGAATCAACAAAATATTATTGACTTTTTGAAAGATAAAAATTTTGTTGGCAATATACGACCAAGTATAGAAATAAAAACAATATACTATATGAATCATGAAATTGATGTTTTAATCATAAAAAACTCAAATGATACACCATTTTATCTTAATGGAAAATATTCAGATAAAGACAAAACTGTACGAGCATTTCATATTTATACAAGAGTAAAAGATACAAATACGTCTTTGGACAGTAACGCAGATATAAATTACATAGAATACTTATGGAAAAAAAGATTCAATTTGACTGTCAGCCCCATAAAAAGAATTTTTGAAGAGTTGAAGAAGAAAGAAAATTGGAAAAGAACGAGTAGTGATAGAACAGGAATTACCGTTTTTTATAATACAAATATACCAGAATTTACCGTCGAATTTTTGGAAGAAGACGATGACTTAAACAAAGAGTTCTATGCTTATATAATGGTTAATAACTCCACAAGTTATTACAATGCCGTGGTAAAATATTTTAATACAGAAGTATTTGAATGCCAATGTGTGTATTTAGATGGCGGAAGGTATGTCACTACAACTCCTAATTGGGGTTTTATAGATTTGAATAGAAGTAGTTCAGATAATTATGCATATAAATATTTCATCAAAGGAAGCAAAGAAGAAATCTTGCAACAATTCTTTTTTAATTCCGATGCACAAGAAGAAATATATGCAAAACAGAGATTTGATGAATGTGTTTTATATTTTAATAACGAGGATGAACAAAAGGCCTTAACAAATATTATTACAGAAAGTGCCAGTAAAGTAAGAAAAGAAATTGATGACGAAATAGTTAAAATCAATTTAACCGCAGAAAATGATGTAGAAACAAAGTATATGAAAAGACACATTGCTATTGGAAGAGTCATTAAGAAGTGGCAAAATGAAAACTATTCAGATTTATGCAAGGACGAATATTTATATTAATTGAAGTATTTTGACACCATGTTCCAATGTCGAAAAAGTTAGAGCTGAAGATGATTGTTGAATATTACCGTGTAATTGGAGAAAAAGACAGATTAAATATTGTTGGAAATGCAATGAGCACTACCGACGACTGTATTTGTATAGAAGAAGATGAAACAAACGAAGTATACACGTTTGAGCTATCAGAAGTAAAACCGGAATCAATACAGTAGTATAGGAGCATGTTGATGAACGAATATTTTGATAAATGTCCTTTAGTAAACAGAGGTATGAGCATGGGTGAGTGTTACGACGTGCAAATGGTAGCAGGCAACCTGATTATACCTGGTATACTCAACTTTGAACTCGATAAAGACAAGGCAGAGGAAATCTGTAACACCTGTGAATTTAATCAACTAAAGCAAAAGCCAGAAAAGACTATAAAGTTTGGAAAACCTATGTTTCGTGACTTTGAGCTTGAGCGTATGTTTGAAACAAGCGAAGAGTTACATGAGAACGTTAGAAATATAGAGTATGGCAAGTCTGCACTTAATATTGACCCTGAACTTGAAAAAAAAGTGCTGGAGAGACTTCGGGAGCAAAAGGAAAAAGAGTAAGTAGTTTCTTCTTGACAATCGTTATAAATAGTGTATACTATTTATAACGAAAGAGAGGCAGACCCAATGAATCGTCCAAATTACCTGAAACAAGTTAGAGAGAGAGTAGATACAGCCGAACCCGGAGCTGTTTTTGTTCCGTCTGATTTTTTTGATATTGCAGAAGCTGTTAAAGTGAATATGTGTTTAAGTCGTTTAGAAGACAGTGGTGATTTAATCCGTGTAATGCATGGAGTATATGCCAAACCTCGTTATAGTAGTCTATTGGATGCAAATGTTCCGCCACGTTCTGATAATATTGCTAAAGCTATAGCCCGGAATTATGGTTGGACGATAGTTCCATGTGGAGATACAGCACTTAATTTATTGGGTCTATCAACACAAGTTCAGGCAACTGTTATGTATGTCAGCGATGGTCCATATAAAGAATACAATGCAGATGGTATCACTCTAAGTTTTAAGCGGACAAACAGTAAAAATGAAATTGTTGCAGTATCATATAAAACTGCATT
>WQYB01000118.1 GCA_009781475.1 Treponema sp. | reverse complement strand
TATTTTTATCGCTATGGCATTCAGTTTAGGTCCGATTTTCAGAGAAACAGGAATTTCTGATTGGTTATCCGGGATAGTTGTTCCTGTTCTTGAACCCATCGCCGGTAATCCGTGGCTGTTTGTATTTGTTGTTATTTCATTTATGTTTTTGTGGAGTATGGTTGACGTTGCTATGTTCCTTCCGACCATTTCGATTATGGCTCCGATTCTTCCCGGTATACAGGAAGCGTATAACATTAGCCCGCTTGTATGGATTGCAATTTTCATCCTTGCCGGTAACGCTTTTTTCCTTGCCTATCAAAATATGTGGGCAGTAATGAGCCGTTCAATCGCCGAAGACAGAACCTGGACAAATGAACACCAAAGTATTTACGGTCTGATTTATTTTGCAGCTTGTCTTCTTGCTTTACTTGTAGCAATACCTATGTGGATAAGTAACGGGTTGTTCGGGTAAGAAAAGGTAGTCTGTCTAAAATGCTCTGCATTTATAGACAGACACTAAATTATTTCTAAAACTGTTCTAAGACAATTATTTACTTTTTCCAGCATGGGTTTTGGTAACATTGCTACAAGATCTGTCATATCATGTTTATCAACAGTAGCAATTTGAGAAAAATTTACAACCGAAGTTTTTTCCAAACCAGATACTGCTTTTTCTAATAGTAAATTTCCTGGCAAAGATGCCAATTCTGTGTTTGATGTGATTGCTGCACATATTACAGTATTAATTTTACTGCGGTTAAATTCATTACTTTGTATAATTAGTACAGGACGCCGTTTTGCCGGGGTTGAACCATCAGGATCAGGTAAATTTGCCCACCATATTTCACCTCGAATCATTTACCAATCTTCTTCTCTAAGTAAACGGTAGTTTGCAGCTTTTATATCATCAGCAAGGTGAGAATCATGGTCTTTGTAATAATTATTTAATTTTTCCGTAATGGATTCTGTTACTTTTGCAGGAGTAAATGTAAGGATTACTGCTCCCGTAGGAATTTCTCGAGGAACATCAAGGGTAATACGGCGGCTAGAAGGAATTTCTACTGTTTGAGTTATTGTCATGAAATTAAAGATAACATATAAATGTTCAAATATCAATACAAATATAAAGTTCAAAAAGCGAGCAGTTAAAATCTTTTCAACTCAGGATGACAGATAGAGCTTGTCCATCGCTCACATAGTACAGGCGGCGCATACTGCTGTTCAGAAAAAACTTTATAATAAAGCAGTAGCGCATACCCCCTTTGCGGCTAAATGGCAGAATTGGAAATAAAACTTTATAGCTCTTCAATCGCTCACGTTGTGGTTTAGTGTTTATTACAGATTGTTAATTTTTTCAAAGTTAAGAGCGATGGATTGCCTTACACAACTGTTTTGCTCACTGCCACAGACGCCTTAAGGGGTTCTGCGCTCCTGCCTTGTAATATTTTTTTGTCTAACTCCTGCTTCGCTTGTAGGAAATAGATAAAATAAAGATTTTTACTTCTTACTTTTTTGCTTTTTTTCTGTATCGTTCGCTTTTCGTAATAGTTCAATAGTACCTATAACAACATCCTGAAAATGCGGCGGTAAATCATTGTATAAAGATAAAATACGAACAGCTTTTTCATCTGTTTTTTTCTTTGTAAATATTTCGCCTTTTCCAATTCTTAACCAATCTTCATTGACTCCAAATTGTGATATTATTAGCTTAATTAAACGGTCATTAACTTTTCTAAGATTAACTTCTACCCCAGCAATATAACCGCCAGATAATGCAAGAAGTTTAGAAAAATCTCGTTGATTAAGCCCAAGTTTTTCTCTTAATTCTTTTATTCGCTGGTTTATTGAATAATCCATAAAATTAAAGTACCTCATTTAAAGCTATTTTGCAAGCAGATTTTGCCTAATTCTTTTAAAAATTTAATTTATTTTTGATTTTCTATTGACAATGCTTATATAGTAGGTATACAATGTCTATATAGTATGTTCAATGAAATGTGCGTAATGATTGAAAACGTAAATAATTCTAAATTATTGGCTCTTTTTAACACTTTAGAAGAAAGTGATAAAGACATTGTGATTATAATGGCTGAATTGCTTATGGAGAAATGGAGAGTAAATGTTATTTGTAATAATGTTGAAAAAACAAACACTTATAAACAATTTTATGTATGAGTAATTATATATTCTACATAAGTTGATATATTTTTTTACAAGGAGAAGACTATGACAAACAAATATTTTTTGATCGGTTTTATTATTCTTATGAGTTTCTGTGTTCATGTTAATGCACAATCATCTTTTGGTTATTTAAAGATAATTAATAATAACCCAAGAATGCAAACAGTAGATGATAGTAATTATGTTATTATAGGAATATTTATAAAACAGTCAGAATCTTCAGAATGGGATGGACGGGACTATTTAGGCGGATCACGTATTACAAGAGATAATTCAACTGCAATTGCTTTAACTACGGGTCTTTATGATATTAGATTTCAAATGCAACGTTTTTATGTAGATATCTTTGCTGGTAATATGTCTGACTTTATAACTGTTGAAAGTCTAAATGTTCCAATTAGAGACGATATGATAACAGACATAATAATGGCAAGAGGCAGGTTTTCAGTATCGCTGCCAAGAAGAGAATAGCTAAAGATAGTAATTATATAAGGTTAAAAAGGAGGATTCTTATTTTAAAAAAAATTTTTAAAATTTCTAAAATTATTTTTCTCATTACAATTTTCGGATTTACATTTGTTGTATATAATTGCAAATCACAATCACAAGGTAGTAATCCATTTTTAGGCACATGGACTGAAAATGTTGTAAGCGTAGACATTGGAATAACATATTTTGAATCAATAATGCAATTAATATTTACAGATAATAATTATAGATTAATATTAAATCAATCAGTTGAAGGGGAATGGAACAAACCTATAATTGTAAATGGAGCATATACATTTAAAGACAATATTGCAATTTTAAGTGATATGGATTTTTTTGGTAAAAAAATTAGTGATATTGAAGCAAAAATATTTGAAAATAAAATAATTATAACGACTGAAAGAGAAGAATGGTTTATTTTATATAAAAAATACATAGTAAATAATATAAAAAAATGAAACTAAGTGAAAAAATTAATTATTTTTGGAGGTAAAGGAATGAAAAAGGTAAAAAGAATTAAGTTATATAATTCATTTTATTACAAAAGGTCAATTATTTTATTGGGAATTTTAATACATTCAATAATTATAACATCAATATTATCAGCACAAAGTCTTAGATTAGGAGAATATTGTATTGACTCTCCTCATGTCATGCGTCTTAATAATGATGGTTCAATGGTATTCTATGATTCTAATAGACCTAATATTATTCTTTCAAGGGGTACATATAGTATTAGAGGAGATAGAATTACATTTGTAATAAGAGAAGCTACAGGAGCTTTAAGTTATCTCTCTGGATTAACTGCAATTTATATTATAAATAACAGTGAAACGATGGTTGGTCCTGATGGTAATTTGGATTATATCAGACCCTCTTTAGTTGTATCTGATTTTATTGTACAGGCAAGAGATATTAACATGGAAGAAGTACTTATAGTAAAAAATATGTTTATAAATGCTTTTAATGTTAATAGAGCTGTTAATGCAATAGAAAATAGTACTTTAATTAATACACTTTCGAGTATAAATTTCTTGGAAGGAGATTGGTCAAATAGTACTAAAACAACACAAATCGGTACAATGTTGAATGCGAAATATCTTCTAGGCGGAACAATAATTCAATTAGGTAACAGTATTTCTCTTACCATTACTATTCGTGATATAAAAACATTGAATATTATAACAACAGTTCAAAGAGTATATTCGTTGGAAAATATATGGGATCATTCTATTGGTATTCCAGGAACACTTTCTGAAATTGTAAATGATATTGCTAATGGAATCGGATGCGGGCTTATGGCTATTGGACCTGCTATACCAATGTATACATATGAAGTTACATTAATTATTTTTGGTGGGCAAATGGGAAGACGCACTCATATTGTTGAAGCAGAATCACCCGCAGAAGCTGAAAGAGAAGCTAGAAGAAGACATCAGTTTGATGTATTTAGACAAGAACCTATTCGTTCTGTTGAAATCAGACAAATAAATTAATTTAAAGGAGTTTAAAAATGAAGAATTGTAATATTTTGTTTTTCGGTATCGTATTAATTTTAATGGCAATGGTTACCGGAGTTGTTTTTGCTGAGGATACTGAATATGAATATACTGTTGTAGTAAATTACAGATATGGTACAAGCTCTACTATTCTTTCAAAAACATATACTGTATGGGCTTCATCTGCCGCTGATGCAAGAGAGCAAGCTACTGCTATGTGTGAATGGGAGTTTGGAAGTAATGGTTCAGTCGTCAGTTGCGGAGTGCCGCAAGTAACTGGAAGAAGAAGGTAATTAAATTATAGAGCTCTTTTACCATTGTTTTGTATAAATAAAAATTATTATGTAAGAGAGCTTTATAAATGAATAAGAAATATATGATGAATAAGTATTTTGTCATTAAAACGATAACCGTAATATTATTTTTACTTGTGTTTATTAATAATGTATCTGCGCAAAGTATCAGAACAGGTTTATATATGCCTACTAATGGTAATAATATAGCTATTCGTTTTATAAGTGGTTTAACACAAGTTACTCCAAGAGAAAATCGTCATTCAGGCAGAATTCAAATTAGTACTAAAGATAACCCCGAAATAATATTAGGGACAGGACAATATAATATAATTGGTAATAGATTAACAATTATATTTAATCAAATTGATAATCCTGTTTTCCGTAATCTTTCCGGAAGAACATTTTTATACACAGTTAATAATCAAGAGAGTTTCTCCGGAAATGGTGAACAATGGGTGCGTTTAAATAATTAATGATAGTTAGCTGGTACTTTAGGCAGTGACGCAGAACCCCTTGAAGCGTCTATGGCAGTGAGCATGGTAGTTGTGTAAGGCAATCCATCGCTCTTAACTTTAAATAAATTTAAAATCTTATAATAAACACTAAACCACAACGTGAGCGATGGACGAGCTAAAAAGTATTATTTACAATTCTGCCATTCTAGCTGAAAAGGGGGTATGCGACACTGCCTTATAATTTCATTATACATAACACATCACTAGACAATCATTAAACCCTATCTTATCTTATAACTAGGGAATAATTGCCATGAACTACGACAAGTTTACAATAAAAGCTCAAGACGCATTAAACGAAGCCACCGCCATCGCGCAAAAAGGCGACCATTCGCAGGTGGAGAACGAGCATTTGCTTTTGGCGCTTCTGCGTCAGGAAAATGGAATTGTCACGCCTATAATCGAACGCATTGGCGGTGATGTTACGGGGCTGTCCGCCAACGTTGAAGCGCTTGTAAAAAGTACGCCGAAAATTTACGGAGAAGCGGCGCAGGTTTTTTATTCTTCATTATTATCAAAAACTTTGGCAAAGGCTGAAGGTGAAGCCTCGGCGCTTAAAGACGATTATGTAAGTACCGAGCATATTCTTATAGCGATGTCGGCAGGGGACGGCAAGGCGGCTGACCTTCTTAAAAAAGCGGGCGTCAATAAAAACGCAATTCTTGGAGCGCTAAAACAGGTTAGGGGAAACTCCCGCGTTACCGATCAAAACCCCGAAGAAAAATACCAGGTGCTCAAACGCTACTGCCGTGATTTAACTTCTCTTGCACGTCAGGAAAAACTTGACCCCGTAATCGGACGTGATGAAGAAATCCGCCGATGTATGCAGGTGCTTTCTCGCCGTACAAAAAATAATCCTGTGTTAATCGGCGAGCCGGGTGTCGGTAAAACTGCAATTGTCGAAGGACTTGCGCGGCGGATTGTCGCAGGTGATGTACCAGAAGGTTTAAAAGGAAAAAAACTTTTAGCGCTTGATTTAGGCGCGCTTGTTGCAGGAGCAAAGTTTCGAGGCGAGTTTGAAGAACGTCTTAAAGCTGTGATTCATGAAGTGCAATCACAAGACGGCAAAATTATTTTATTTATTGACGAGCTTCATACACTTGTCGGAGCAGGAGCCGCAGAGGGTGCGACCGACGCTTCCAATCTTTTAAAACCCGCACTCGCGCGAGGAGAGCTTCGCTGTATCGGCGCGACAACGTTAGACGAATACCGCAAGCACATCGAAAAGGATGCCGCGCTTGAACGGCGCTTCCAGCAGGTTTACACTGCGGAGCCTTCGGTTGAAGATACGATTGCGATTTTGCGCGGACTTAAAGAACGTTACGAAGTTCATCATGGTGTGCGGATTAAAGATGAAGCGCTTGTCGCTGCGGCGAGCTTGTCCAGCCGTTATATCACAAGCAGATTTTTGCCCGACAAGGCAATCGATCTTGTTGATGAAGCTGCAAGCCGATTAAAAATGGAACTTGACAGTCGTCCGACTGAACTTGATAAACTTGAGCGAAAACTTTTGCAGCTTTCGATTGAACGCCAAGCGCTGTCACGAGAGGAAGATCCTGCATCCAAAGATCGCCTGACAAAACTTGAAAAAGAAATCGCAGACCTTACATCAGAGCGTGACGCACTGCGTGCCCGATGGGAAAGTGAAAAAATTGATATTCAAAAAATCCGCGAAATAAAACAGTTAATAGAAGAACTTAAAATAGAAGAAACACGCTACGAACGTGAAGGCGATCTTTCAAAAGCCGCCGAAGTAAAACACGGTAAAATCCCCGAAGCGCAAAAGCAGCTTACCTCTCTTACCGATCAAATGGAAAAAAAACGATTCACCGCAGGTGAAAAGGCCGCTGCCGGAGGCGAAGCGTCAGCGCTGTTACGCGAAGAGGTTTGCGAAGAAGACATCGCGGGCGTAGTATCAACATGGACTGGTATTCCTGTTTCAAAGATGCTTTCAGGCGAGTTGCAAAAATATTTAGACCTTGAAAAAGTTTTAGAGAAGCGGGTTGTCGGTCAGGACGAAGCGCTTGCGGCGGTTGCCGACGCGATCAGGCGAAACAAAGCAGGACTTTCCGATGCGGCACGCCCGTTAGGTTCGTTTTTATTTTTGGGACCGACAGGCGTTGGTAAAACCGAACTTGCGAAAACCCTTGCTGACTTTTTGTTCAATGACGAAAAAGCCCTTACAAGAATCGACATGAGCGAATATGGCGAAAAACATTCCGTCAGCCGTTTGATTGGCGCACCCCCCGGATATGTCGGCTATGAACAGGGCGGTCAGTTGACCGAAGCTGTCAGACGCAGACCTTACAGCGTTATTCTTTTTGACGAAATCGAAAAAGCGCACAGCGAAGTTTTTAATGTGTTTTTGCAAATACTCGATGACGGCCGTTTAACCGACGGACAGGGAAGAGTTGTCGATTTTAAAAATGTAATTATCATAATGACAAGTAACCTTGGCTCGGATTTAATTTTGGAAGCTGGAACATCGGAATCGATGAGTACAGAATCCCTGCGAAATTCTCTGATGGAACTTTTAAAGAAAAGTTTTAGACCCGAATTTTTAAACCGCATCGACGAGACCGTAATTTTTAACAG
>WQYB01000117.1 GCA_009781475.1 Treponema sp. | reverse complement strand
GGCGTTAATTTATTATAAACCAAACCAATAAATATAAAATCGTCTGTCATTTCACGCTCATTCATTTCGAGCATTATTTTTTCAAAATCGAAATATCCTCCCTCAGCTGCAAACTTAACTCCGTTTTTTTCTTTGGAACTATGCGATAATACGTTAAAATAATGAATGAGAAAGTCTGCTAAATTAACAGCGGTATTTTCAGCACCATCGCCACTACAAATCCCTAATTGAGGAAAAGATTGTTCAAACGCATAAATAATACTGTCAAAGCAAACAACGCTGTAATTTAATACTTCATTTAATTTTTTGGTTAGTGTTGTTTTTCCTGCTCGTGACGGACCTAATATTACGATATTCTTCATAATTATTTTCTTTTCGTCCAAAATATAAATTCGCTGATAAACTTAATTTTATTGCTGTTAATCGGTAAACAATTATAACGTACAATTTATTAAATTCGAAAACTGATTTATTTGATCCTTGTGCTTACTAACATCGTCAGAACCTCTATTAATACCACACAAGTACATACTGTAATTATCTTCAAAGTCAATTTTCAAGTGCCCATAAAAATGATTTATACTGTCAATAATATGCAGACACTCGCTTGGATTTTGCCCTGTCCGCAGAGCAACAGCGAAACCTTTCTTTTTTTTTGATAAAACTGCATGATGTTCGTGTGTATTACAGTATGAAGTGCAGCGGTCTATAAACACTTTTAATGTTCCTGTTATATCAGCCCAATATGATGGCGAAATAGTAACAATAATATCTGCCCTATCAAAGATAGACATGACTTTATAAAATTCATCTTCTTGCCAGCACTTCGAGGTTTGATAACAAGTTGTACAGCCTGTGCAGTAGCTGATAATATAATCGCTTAAATTAACGATGTTACACTCAAATACATCCTTATTTAGTCCCTTTATGAGCAAAGACTGTATTTCATCGGTTGCCCCATTTCTTTTTGGACTTCCGTTAATAAAAACGATTTCTCTCATTTTTTATTCCTCATATTATCAATCTTACCTTACTATTTGATAGCTTCAAAACACTTATTAGCAAACACACGTACTTTGCTGATAGATTCTGAATTTGCTATACTCCCATTACCGGGGTCTTTAACAGCAAGATACCCAAGGTATGATAGATTTGCAAACTTGGCCATTCTACGAAGAGACTCGTCAAAAAGATCACAGTTTCGTTCACATTCATCTCCGCTTGTTGCAATCATTGCGTATTTTTGCTTTTTCAATAAACAAAACGCATCATCATTTTCAGGATATTTAGTAAAAGCATAAGTACGGTCCATAACTGCTTTTTGTGATGGTGTTGGCATCCAAGTGTATATTGGTGATGTATAGACAATCAGATCAGATAACAGAATTTCCTTTGCTATTTCTTGCATATCATCGTTTATCACACAGCCGAATGAATCCAACACACTATGGCATTTATTGCAACCTACACATGATTGAATGTTTTTGTCGCGGAGGAAAAAATGACAAACTTCTACGCCTTTTTCATTTAGGTCATCAGCAAATAGCATTGCTAATGCTTCTGTATTACTATTACTCCTGGTGTTTCCATGAATTAAACAAGCTTTCACGATATTTTCCTCCATATGTTTATCATGTGATTATTTTATCTGCAAATAATATCCCGTCAAGATGGTCTATCTCATGGCAGTATGTGGCTGCAAGAAAATCTGTACCACAAACTTTTATCGGATCACCATTACGGTCAAGAGCCGTTACTATAACGCTTTTTGGACGAATAACAGTACCGCGTGGCGCACCGGGTGCGATTGATCCTTCAATGACTTCATGCGTCTCTATACTTGATTCTATAATGACAGGGTTTATAAGTTCAATAACACTATTATTCTCATTTACAACAACCACTCGCCGCAAGATACCAACATGAACCGCTGCACAACCATACCCACCAACTGATTTGAGTGTTTCACTCATATCATCAAGTAACATCCATAATCGATCATCAAACTTTTCAATTGGACGGCTTTTCTTCAGGAAAAGTTCATCATTCCATTGTGTAAGGTTTCGTAGACCCACTTCCTGCTACCTCATACGAAAATTTTAGAATAGGTCACCGTTTGATGCCCAACAAGGCAGTTCTACGAAGTTCATTTGTACCCGAGATTGTGGAATAGCTAATATTTTATCAATAATAATAAATAACTCTTTTGCAAAAACTTTCTTACTTTCTGTTGGGGATTCTTTATATAGTCTGATGTCAATGAACACACCCTCTATAAGTTGACCATCTCTGTACATTGTATAATTGTCAGATATACAAATGGTTGTGTTTGATGCGTTTTTTCCCGGTATCAGTTCCATAATACCGGCGATTTCTGTTTGAAGTTTGTTTCTTTCATTGTTGTCAATCGACTTTGATACTTGAATATTTATATATGGCATGAAAGTTTCTCCTTTTTTTATTCCAATAAAATTAATGTTCAACCAATTAGTCAGACTTATTTTATGTTCGAAATTTGTTATAGCTTTAATATTTAGTCTTGTTCACCTAAAAATTCTCTATAATCTACGAAATCTTCTGGTCCTGCTTGAAGATAATATGGTTGTCCATCAGATGGTATTATCCTTGATTTCATATATTCAGAATATTTCTTTTTAAGTGAATCAGAAATATCCGATGCACAGTTTGATGTAATTGAAATTTTATCGAACTCATCAGTATTAGATGAATCAAATTTAACTGTTTTATCATCTAAAAAAATTACAATTATCTTATAATCTAATTGAGAAACAATAATGCCATACCCATATTTATTATGATTAATTATTGTTCTACATCTATAATCTTTTATGTTAATCCTTCTTGTAAATTTGCTTACCTTAGAAGGTATTGAACTAGTTCCAGAAACAATTTCAGATGTTTGTGTATTTATTATCAAAGGATTGCTGGTTCCAGAAACATTATCATTCTGTTGTTTTTCTACTATTTTTGGTGAATTATCAGGAGTTTTATTCAAATCAATATAAGACACTGTACTTTTATATAGTTCTAATCTTCGTGCATAAGATATGCCGAGTTCTACACTATCTTCAAATCGACTTGTCAATTTCACAAACTCTGATGCAAATATTCTATGTAAAGCAATAAATTGATCAACACATTGAATATTAATTTCTGGAGCTTCAAATGAAATAAGCATAATCAAAAGAGGAGGAATTGTACTTCCATAATGATTCTTATTGAGATTTTCTTTTTCAGCAAATGCAATAAATGTATCAGAATCATAAGATTCATTAAAAAGACTATTTATTATAGATACATCATTTTCAGATAGATTTTCTGATGGTGAACTTAAATACATGCAAAATTTAATAAAATGATAAAGCATCATTTGTCTTGAAGTAACCTCTTGATTTGGATCAAATTTCCATAAAACTACATCAATAAGATCGCAAACTTCAAGGAATGCTTCAAAGTTAGTTTTTAAATCAATAAGAGTTTTATTTATCTCCATATCTACATTTTTTCTAAGACTCTTTTCATTTTCTTCTCTAATATCATCTGTTTCCTTCATTTGAGCTTGTTTTATATCAAGTTGCTTTTGCCACTCAATTCTTTTCTCTCGTTCTTCTGCCTCCCATTTATCTCGAATTTTGTATTCATACGCAAGTTTTTTTGATTTCAAACTCATGTTAAATTTTTCTAATTCCCATGTGCTTATTTTTGTATAAGGCTCTAATATCCTAACAGTTACCTCATCATTAACAGTTACTTTTACACTCCGTCCATCTTGTAATACTATTCTAAAATCAATATCCCATTTAACAGGTTCTGTGTTCGATGCTAATAATGCACCTAGAATTCCTCCCAAAACAGCACCACCAATAAATCTCGTTTTGTACATTCCACTATCATTCGGGTTGCTTGTACGATTACTTGCAATTTCAACATGAAAAATAACAACTTCTTCATATTTGAAGGTCAATATCTTTTTTTGAAGATGTGCAACTGGTGAATCTTTCTGGACAACAATATATTTTGGGAGTCCTTTAAAATCATCAGGATTAGCAATCTTAATATGTCTGTTTGGAATATTCATTTTTTTACTCACAATAATTATTTATATTTAAGTAAGGCTGTAAATTTTAAGGTAGTATATCATACAATGTAATTCCGTTAGAATGATATTATTCCGCATTCATCTTTTACACCATTAATTTTTTGTTGTATAAATTCTTTTGTTAATGGTTCATCATATCTCCATTCTAGTAAATAAATACCATTTTTCCTACAAAGATTACGTTTAATATCATCTAGTTCTAAACGTTTACTTAATCCATCTTCACCCCCAAATAGCGAAACAGGATGAAAATGCTGCGCTCCTTGGTATTCAATCCCGATAGACAAGCTTGGGATTATAATATCAAGTGATTGATTTCCAAGCCATTCGCTTTTATATTGATACTCCGCGTCAGGATAGATACTTTTTATGATTGCATATGCTTGTTGCTCTGAAACCCATTTAGTTGTTGTTAAATTTGCAGCTTGAAGTTCTGCGTATATCTTTCTTCTTCTTTCACGAATAGTCCCACTGTATTCGACACGTATATTATAGACTTTTTTTAGTATTGGATTTCTATGAGACACACCAGAATCTATAGCATTCCTAATTAACAGTTGTGCTAAATAATAGTAATTATATTTATGTAAAAAGTCTTCTACCATCCTTTTGTCTACATTCAATTTTTTAAATTCTTCTGATGTCATACGACTAGAAGCACCATGATTTATACCCATTAATACAATTTTTTCATGATGTTCTACTGGAATTTTTGCTAGGTATTTTAACTCGTTAATTTTTTTCGCTTCCCCATATTCTGTTGATAAATACATATCAATGTCACCATGCATACCATTGGGATATAAAAACTCAAAACTTAGTATAGCTGGACAGTTTTTATCAAAAGTCTTCCATGTTTTTCCACTGCATATATCATCATATATTTTTTCTAATTTTTTTAATGCAGCTTTTTCTTCTTTTTTTGTATTACTTTCTATGTATCTTATTGGTGTTTTTGGAATTGTAATGCTTGGTACAGCCTGTGTTCTGTTTCTTCTTGCTTCTTCATTATCAAGCAGGACTTTAAAATCATTAAGTCTGTCTATCATATCTTTAGATGCTTTTACATTTACCTGTGATACAACGACATCGTACATTGAAAAACACTTAGCTAACCAATCATCGTGTGAATCATAATAAATGGTATAAAAATTAAGTTCATTTATAAGTGCATTTAAGTATTGATTTAATATTTTTTTCGATGTTGAATATGATTTTGAGCAAGTAATAAATAATTTATTAAAGAGAATGTCATCAACTCTGATAAATGCCTCTCCTGTTATACGTCCAAACAAAGTTGCACTTTCATATTTAAAATCTAAGATGCGTTGCTTTAATTTTGTGTCTTTTTGAACCCATTCATATGTTTCATCTTGTAAATATAGGTCGTTAATAAATTCAATAAAAGAAATTATTCCTCTGTTGATCCATTTTTGTTGTTCTTTTGAGTATGTATTTATTTCACATAAAATCTCTAATTTTGAAAAAATTGATTGTGGATCATTACCATGTATAACTGCTGATATATGGTCATCCATAAAATCATATGTTGTATCACGATTTTCTAATAGGTTTTGTCCATCAGGACGCAAAACGAGAATTATTTCAATTGCATCCTTAAAGAATTTAAATCTCTTGATAACAGTTTCATATATCGTCTTATGTGTTTTTGGTATTTTTAAGTATTTACATAAATCAACTATATGTCCTTCTGATTCCAATGCTGATTCACTACTATCATTTGAACCGATAAAATCTAGTAAATCATCAACAACGACTTCAATAATATAAGAAAAGGATTCATCATCGATTCCAGTCGATATAAGTTGATTGAGAATATCTATTCCAGCATTAAATGAATTAACATCATAAAAGTATTTTTCACGTACAATACTTATTATGTGATAACAGTCTTCATTTTCCCATTTTTCCGAAGCTATGAGATTGTATATTTCATTTGTTTTTTCACGGATACTTTCTTCAACTCTTTTATGTCCAAATACATCGAGCATTTCAAACAAACCTAATCCAGTTATTGGTGGGAAGGTATTCACTAGATATAAAAACATTTCTACAGGAAGATGTGCTGTTTGTTTTTTTCTTGCTGCTGTGCGAGCTATTGAATCAATATCTGATTCCATGTATTTTTTTCCGAACAATTGTGGATAATCGTCCGAATACTTCGTATAAAGTGCGGTTTTCATGATATGTAGTTTTTCTTGCTTTTCTTCGTATTCATCAATAAAATCGCGTTCTTCATTAGTTATGCTTTCAAGATATCTATCAATTTCATTTATGTTTGATTGTATAGCAGAAAATATCTTTTCTGCTCCTTCTTTATATCGAATTTCTGCTTTTTTTACATCACTTAAATAATCATATTCATCTTCATAATCATACGGATCAATTCCATAATTATTGTCTTCAGCAAACTCTTGCCATTCTTCATCTGTTTTATTATGTTCTTCAACCACATGAGTTCTAGAATAATCAATATCTCTTGTACTATAATTCTTTTTATCAAATGCTCCCATAGCACCTAGGAGAGCACCAAACTCTAAATGCTCATTTAGTGACATATCTCCACGCAGACCATACATTGCACCAGAAGCTGCATATGGATCAGGCTTTCCGTCTGATCCTCTTGTCGCATTTATGATTCCAATAGCTTCAATATCTCGTAAAAGTCCTTCGAAGAAACCCATAGGATTATTACTTTTAGCCATACCTTATATCCTCAAAACAAAAGTATCGATTTATTGAAGTTAAATATATCACGCAACAAAAACATTGTCCACAAAACCACTGTATGAGTGGTTATTTTTATTGAAAGCAGGTAAAACCTATGTCACATGAATACACACGCCAACGTCAGGGCCGAGATTTTATTGAGCAACAAGAAGCTGAAAAACGAAACTCAATGCTTAATCGGCTTGAACAGTTCAAAACAGAAGTTGAACATAATACAACACCAATCGACGGGCAAGAGCCGCCGGAAAGAGTAGGAAAAACACATGGATTTTAACGGAGGTGAAATAAGAAATGGCAGATAACCCTACAGTAAAGGAGATTACTGATAAAATCGAAGCCGGTGTAAAAGATTTATATGAAAGCGAGAAATATGCTGATTACCTCAGAACAATGTCTCGCTTTCATCGTTATTCGGCTCGAAATATAATGCTAATTCATTTACAGAAGCCGGATGCTACTCATGTCGCCGGGTATCAATCATGGAAAAACAAATTTAAAAGGCAAGTAAAGCGCGGTGAACACGGCATAAAAATCCTTGCACCTGCTCCATTCATTATAAAGGAAGAAAAAGAGATTCTCGATCCGTTAACAAAGAAACCAATCATTAACGAATACGGTGAACCGCTCCATGAAGAAATAGAAATAAAAACAGCACGTTTTAAAGTCGCCAGTGTATTTGATATATCTCAAACTGTTGGTGAACCGCTCCCACAGCTTGCAGAAACATTAACAGGTGATGTCGAACGATACGAATTATTTATGGACGCATTAAAAGCAATATCTCCATTACCTGTCGTGTTCGAATACTTACCTCCCGATACTGACGGGACTTGTACTTTTGGTGACAAAATCAGAATCCGGGAAGGTATGAGTGAAATACAAACTGTTTCAGCAACGATCCATGAAATTGCACATGCAAAG
>WQYB01000116.1 GCA_009781475.1 Treponema sp. | reverse complement strand
TATGGGAGTAGAAAATCTTTCCCTTAAAAATAATATGATTACAATTCTTTCCAATAAAAGCGGCAGAGGCTGGGAAATCCAGATGGAAAGTGAAAAGTTATACTATTTTACAATAAACATTCTCGGCGTAAAAGAAAAAACACTTCCAATACCCTCTGGTAAATGTTCAATCCTAATTGATAAGTTGTAGCGTATGAACGTTACGTTAACCGCTATTATCGAAATCGGTTCGATGGGCATAAGGCTTCATATTGCAGAAATATACTCAAACGGCGGCTGGCAGGTTCTGGACAGGGCAGTGCGTCCTGTCTCTCTTGGGCGCGATGTTTTCACTTCCGGTGTATTGTCAAGAGAATCAATGCTCGAATGTCTTTCTGTTTTGCAGAATTACCGCGAGCTTTTATCAGGATGGAGCATAGAAGACAATAACATTCACTTAATCGCAACAAGTGCGCTTCGGGCTGCGCGTAACAGGGATGTTTTTATAGATCGCGTTAAACAGGAAACAGGTTTTTCGCTTATCATCATCGAAGGTATCGAAGAAAACAGGCTCATGTATCTTGCCGTGCGTTTTGCGCTAAAGCAAGACCTTCCGTTATTCTGGCGCGCTAACTCGATGATAATCGAAATCGGAGGCGGCTCGACTGAAATAATGCTGCTTAGAAGAGGGCAGATGGTTGCAGCTCACAGCCTTAAAATGGGAACGATTATTATCGATCAGCATTCACGCCACGGATTCGGCGCGGGGATTTTTTATGAGCGTTATCTGAATGAAAGTATCAGAAATACTTTAGGCATGCTTAACATGGAAATGGATTTTGCGCATGTCCGTACTGTTGTTGCAGCGGGAGCCGATGTACGTCTTGCGGCAGAAAGAGTAGGAAAAGAATTAAACGAAAATTGCCGCATTATAGAGCGTGATGATTTTATCAAGTTTGTAGAAAAACTGCGTAATTTTAGTATTGAAGACTGTATCCGCCAGTTTGGAATATCTTACGCAGACGCTGAAGGATTAATTCCGGGGCTTTTAGTTTTAAAACTTTTTCTTGAACGTACGGGAGCTGCAAAGGTTGCAGTTCCGCAGGTAACAATCCGTGACGGTTATTTAATCGATTTGGCATCCGGTGTTGATAAATCACTGCAGGATGAGTTCTTTACACAGATAATTGCATCTGCGGTAAATCTTGGGCGCAAATATCATTTTGACGAAGCTCATGCGCGTAACGTAGCAAATAACTGCATGACAATTTTTGACGCTATTGTTAAAGAACACGGCATGAACCGCCGTCATCGTATAATTTTGGAAACAGCGGCAATTTTGCATGATATAGGAACTTATATTAAAACTTCCGGGCATCAAAAACACAGTCAGTACATTGTAGCAAACTCAGAAATTTTCGGGCTTCATCAGGATGAAATCGGCATTATCGCAAACGTTGTTAGCTGTCATCGAGGTGATCCTCCTTCGCAGTCAGACCTTGAGTTTATGACACTGCAAAGGGAAGAGCGTGTTTTGGTTTTAAAAATGGCTTCTATTTTAAGAGTAGCCGACGCTTTGGACAGAGGTCACACTCAGCAGATAAAAAAAATTACTGTAGAACGCCGCCTTGAAACATTGGTTTTACACGTAGACAAAGTTTATGATCTTTCGCTTGAACTAATGGGAATTGAAGAAAAAGGCGGAATGTTTCAGGATGTATTCGGTTATAAAGTGATTTTAAGTTAATTTATGGGGGATTATATGAACAATGAAGAAAAAAATAATGAAAATTTTTTCCCATACATCAGCCGTGATATATCCTGGGTAGATTTTAACGAACGTGTGTTAAATGAAGGACTGCGCAAGGATAAACCCCTGTTTGAAAGACTTAGGTTCCTTTCCATTGTTACCAGCAACTTTGACGAGTTTTTTATGGTGCGTGTTGCCGCGTTAAAACGTCTTCAAAAAGCCGAAGCTGTTACAGAGATTGACCCTTGCGGTTTAACATCTACGCAGCAGCTTAAAATAATTACCGAAAAAGTTCATTCGATAATTAAAAAACAATATGATTGTATAAATGAAGAGATTTTTCCTGAACTTGCAAAAAACGGATTATCGTTACTGCATCCCGATTCATGGTCAGTGCCTCATCTTGATTTTTTGGATTCATTTTTTGTAACTCAAATTTATCCTGTTTTAACTCCGCTTCGGCTGGAAGCGGATAAACCCATGCCCTTTATCGAAAGCCGTTCGTTAAACGTCGCTTTTTTACTTGAACAGGAAAGTACAAACCTGCCAAGTGCAACTCCCAGTGATGAATTGTTTGATACAACTCCAAAAGAAATGATGGTTATAGTTCCGCTGCCTTCTGTTTTAAACAGGCTAATCTGGCTTCCCGATTATGATACGCCGGAAAAATCAGAAACTACGGCACTAGGAACCGCAGGTATTGAAAAGGAAAAACTTCAGCTTGCTTTATTGGAAGATGTAATTGTTACATGGGGTGCGTATCTGTTTCCGGGTTTTCGTGTAAAAGAACACATGACATTTAAAATTAACCGCGATTCTGATTTTTCTGTTGATGAACAGCGTGATGAAGATTATGTTGAAGCAATGGTAGAAGTTCTTGAAGGAAGAGAGAGAGCCGATGTTATACGAATGGTTTACACTCCGGGAAGCGAAAAATTAAAAGAAGAACTTGCAAAGCGTTTTTCTCTTGAAAATGATTTTCTTTTTAAAATTGACGGTTCAATTAACCTTGCAGATTTTATTGAACTTTCAAATGTCGCAAGCCTTGAAGAATTAATCGAAAAACCGTGGAAGATTTATAAATCGGCAGATTTTAACGAAGAAACACCGATGTGGGATCGCATAAGTCAGGGTGATGTTATGCTTCACCTTCCTTATCAGTCTTTTGAACCTGTGATTCGTTTTTTCCAGGAAGCGGCAAATGATCCGCAGGTTATCTCGATAAAAACAGCTCTCTACAGAACAGGCGGCGCAATTCCGGGAATTGGGCAGCATTCCGGTTTGTCGGCTTATTCGCCTGTTGTAAGAGCTTTGGAACAAGCCGCGTTAAACGGCAAACATGTAACGGCAGTTGTAGAATTGAAAGCAAGGTTCGATGAAGAGCGCAATATTTCGTGGGCTAACAGGCTGGAAAAAGCCGGCGTCATTGTTGTGTACGGGCTTTCTAATTTAAAAATACATTCAAAAATTTCGCTTGTTCTGCGCCGTGAAAATGAACGGATAAAACGTTATGTGCATTTGTCTACAGGTAATTACAATGACAGAACTGCAAGGTACTACGAAGATTTATGTCTTTTTACATGCCGCGAAGACATCGCTTATGATGCAAATCTTATTTTTAATATGCTTACAGGTTATTCCACCGTTCAAAAGATGAACAGGCTCGCAATCGCACCGACAGGATTAAAGCGGCGGTTTTTAGAACTTATCGAAAGAGAGGCAAGCAGAGCATCTCATAATTATCCTGCCAAAATTATTGCAAAGATGAATTCCCTTACCGATGTTGATGTAATTAAAGCTCTTTATGCAGCTTCGAGGGCTGGAGTTAAAATATTTTTGTGCGTACGCGGTATTTGCACTTTAATACCGGGAGTCAGCGGAGTTTCGGAAAATATTAATGTAATAAGTGTTATCGATCATTATCTTGAACATTCAAGAGTTTATTATTTTTTAAACGGCGGAGCGGAGGAACTTTATCTATCCAGCGCCGACTGGATGCTTCGCAATCTGGAAAAACGTGTGGAAATTTTATTCCCTGTTCAGGATGAAAAATTAAGAGGCGATTTAATAGCTGTTCTTGGCAATTATTTCCGTGATAACTGTCAGGTTTCGGTTTTGGACAGTGAAGGCAAATGGACATTACTAAAACCTGCAAACGGAGAAAAACCGTTTCGTATTCAAAAGGAAATGTTATCCCGCGCCGCAAAAACAAGTGATATTCCCAGTCCTGCAAAAATGGAGTATACTGTAAGACGCAGCCCGCCTGCAAGTAATAATTAAGGAGCTTTATATGCCTTTTTTTCCTATTGATGAATACTATATTTTACTGGTTGTTCCTACTCTTCTATTGTCCATTTGGGCGCAGTTCAAAGTAAAATCAGCCTTTTCCAAATATTCCAAAGTTTCAAGTTCACGAAAGATTACAGGAATTGACACTGCAAATCTTTTATTAAAAACAAGCAATATAAGCGATGTAAAGGTAGAAGCTGTGAGCGGAACATTAACAGATCATTATTCACCCATGGATAAAAAACTTCGTTTATCCCAACCTGTATACGGCTCCACATCAATTGCTGCAATTGGCGTTGCCGCTCATGAAGCAGGACATGCCATTCAGCACGCAACACGCTGGGGTCCCCTTGGTTTACGAAGTACGCTTGTTCCAGTCGCCAATATCGGCTCACGCTTTGGTCCCATTCTTGCAATGGTAGGACTTTTTATGACAGGCAGCGAATCTTACGGAGCTTTTTCATCTTTAATTTTTAATTTAGGAATTTTTCTTTTCAGCGGCGCGGTTCTTTTTTATGTTATTACATTACCCGTTGAATTTAACGCTTCCAATAGAGCTCTAGCTCTTCTTCGTTCCAACAATGTTTTGACCGAGCAGGAACTTAAAGGAGCTAAAAAAGTTTTATCTGCCGCGGCATTAACTTATGTAGCATCCGCTCTTACCGCGATAGCGAGTTTGATCAGATTAATTTTACTGTCTCGCCGCCGCCGATAGGGTACCAGGCACCAACACCCGGCAAAGTACGCAGAGAACGCAGATGGATGAGCATTGTCAGACAAATGTGATTAACCTGGAAATTATACAGAACTGTCTTATTATTGCGATATTATTTAAATTATGTAATAATAAATGACATGAGAGTACCAACCATTTACCTAGAGACTACGATTTTTAACTTTCCCTTTGCCGAAGACTCGCCTCATTTTCAGGCAGAAACAAGGCAGCTTTTTGCAGAAATAAAAGAAGGTAAGTTTCGACCCTTCACCTCTGAATATGTAATACAAGAAATTGAAGTTACAAAAAATACAGAAAAACTTAAAAAAATGAAATCTTTAATTTTGGATCATAACGTAACTGTACTCCAGGCTAGTGAGGAAACAAAACGGCTTTCTGATGTGTATATAACAGCAGGTATTATTCCGGAAAAATTTTCAACGGACGCACTTCATATAGCTGCAACTACGATTGCTGGCCTTGATTATATTATTAGCTTAAATTTTAAACATATAGTGAAGCATAAGACGATAATTGAAACGGAAATTGTGAACGCCAGAGAAGGATACAAGCGCGTATTTATCCATACTCCTGCGGAGGTGATTAATCATGATTAAAGAAATTGATGATTATATGAAAGATCCAGATATTGCTCACGAACCGTCTGCGCTTCGTGAGGTTCATGCTATTCGTTTAAAAATTCATGATGAAACAAAAGGTATGACGGTCGCAGAACATACGGCATATTACAATGCTAGCTCCAAGCGGTTCTTTGAAGATGATGAATAAAGATTCACAGCAAGAATATTTGCTTGATATCAAAGAATTGGAAATGTTAGAAGCTGCACTTTCAAAAAATATTATAGATTAATACCGTTCACCCAGAATAATTCACCACGAAGGCGCATCGAACTATAAGTTCATAGGCGCACAAGAAGCGCGCCTCAACTTCAATCACCTAATCCGTACAGGACTGTACCTGTCAGTTGTCGTACCGTCTCCAAGCTGACCATATTCATTCCATCCCCATGCCCAAAGAGTACCGTATGTTTTTATTGCTAATGAATGAGAATCCGCAGAAACAGATACCCAATTAGTATCATTTCCTATTTGAACAGGACTGTTTTTGCTTTCTGTCGTGCCGTCTCCAAGCCGTCCACCAGATCCCCATGCCCAAAGAGTGCCGTCTGTTTTTATTGCTGATGAATGCATAAAACCCGCAGACACAGAAACCCAATCAGTATCATTTCCTATTTGAACAGGACTGTTTTTGCCTTCTGTCGTACCGTCTCCAAGCGCTCCTCCAATACCCCATGCCCAGAGAGTACCGTCTGTTTTTATTGCTAATGAATGCATAAAACCCGCAGACACAGATACCCAATCAGTTGCATTTCCTATTTGAACAGGACTATTTCTATTTGTTGTCGTACCATCTCCAAGCTGACCATTATTATTCCATCCCCATGCCCAAAGAGTACCGTCTGTTTTTATTGCTGATGAATAATAAACATTTGTATATACAGATGCCCAATCATTTGCACTGCCAATTTTAACAGGACTGCCCCTTCCAGTTGTTGTACCATCTCCAAGCTGACCATTATTATTATTTCCCCATGCCCAAAGAGTACCGTCTGTTTTTATTGCTAATGAATGAAATTCACCTGCAGATACGGATGCCCAATCAGTTGCATTTCCTATTTGAACGGGTTTTCTTTCGTCTCCAAACAAAATGTCACCCCATGCCCAAAGGGTTCCGTCTGTTTTTATTGCTAATGAATGTGTACCCGCAGACACAGATGCCCAATTTTTATCTGTTCCTATTTGAATAGGTTTTTGTCTGTCAGTAGTCGTGCCGTCTCCAAGCTTTCCACCACTATTCCATCCCCATGCCCAGAGAGTACCGTCTGCTTTAATTGCTAATGAATATGAAAATCTACCCGCGGACACAGATGCCCAATTTGCGGTGTTAGCGCCTCCGGTATATTCCAACATGCCGGGATCAACAAAAACACCTTCACATGCTGAAAATTTTAAAAATATTATTAACGCTGTAACCGGCATCATTATAAATAAATAAAATCTATTTTTTTTCATATATTGTCTCTTCATTTAAAATGAAAAACCAACACGCAAGCCGCCCTGCCATCCCAAAGGAACCACAGACTCTCCCAATTTTGATAAAATATACGACATGGACATTTCTGCGAAAAATCCTCCCGTTATATATAATTTATAACCTGCGCTTAAACCTGTCGTGATTCCAAAAAATCCGCCTTGATCTGCGTCAGCTTTTCCGTCAATGGCTTGCCGGTTAAAACCTAAACTAACACCAAGGAAAAAGTTTTCGCCGTTTTCGGACACGGGATAAAATCTTGCAAAAGCGTTAGCGCCTAAATATAAAAACTTAATATCATTAATTTTACCCGGGAATAAATCCAAATTTAATCCGACTGAATAATGCGAAAAAATCAGACGTTCATAACCTGCCGAAAT
This sequence comes from Treponema sp., assembly GCA_009781475.1. Taxonomy (GTDB): domain Bacteria; phylum Spirochaetota; class Spirochaetia; order Treponematales; family Breznakiellaceae; genus WQXQ01. The sequence continues at coordinate 670 of WQYB01000116.1, read as the reverse complement.
ACAAATAAAATATGTATCACTGCTGTTATCCGTAGCTATAAATCCTTTTAATAATGGAAACAAATCCAAATAAGCCGAATTAGCTCTTTCCTGTGCGAAAACCGCAGTTGACAGACACAGCAGCAGCAAAATAATAAAAATCCTTTTAAACATAAAAATCTCCTTTTAATACGATGAATATAATACGATTTATAAAATAAAACATCCGTATAAAACGCACAAAATAACCGTGAGTTTACGCACGATTTAATCGTGTGTTTACACGGATGTACTAGACCGGCAATCGTAATATAATTTTACATAATTGAGTTGTTAATATGAAAAATGCCATAACTATATTTTTATTTTTCTTAATTTCCTTTAATTTATCCGCACAAGACTCACCGCAAAAATCACGGGAAAATATCTTTATTTCTCCGGTTATAGAAACTGCCTTGTACGGTTATGAAAACATCAACTATGGAGGCGGTATAGCTTTCGGTTACGGAACAGGAGCGGCAATAGGAATCAGGCTTGTAATGTTTGTTGATTTTGATGGAGGAAGCGCTCTTGAATTCAATTGTTTTATTAAATATTTTGTTTTCGGAAAAGAAACGTACAGCGGTCTTTTTATTAATATAATGGCAGGACCTGTAATATTTAACCGCCTTGATAATTTTTCTTTTAATAC
>WQYB01000115.1 GCA_009781475.1 Treponema sp. | reverse complement strand
TTTGTACGTAATCTTGTCACTTTTTCCTTTACTCATAAAGGAATCTTATCATGTCTTCCGATCTTTGTAAATTTTCACCTTAAAAAAGGCTGCCCAAGAATTACTTCTCGGACAGCCCCATTAACTAAAGCAGCATATCGACGTCCTAATTGTTCGTCAATAATTGCTGCATCAGCTTTTAATTCTTGAGCTAAAATAATTGTTTCTGCTTCGCCATCATCTAAATCAAAAAGATATAACCTGGCATTAACAGATTGGATTTGAACAATTTCTATCCAGTTAAAATTCTTTAAATCTATATAATATTCTCTGTCCTTACCTGTTTCAATTTCACGATATACCGCTTGCGGGATATAGATTTTATTGTAAAGTTTATGTAATAAATCCAGTTTTCCTATTTTAAGTAAGTTTAAAATAGGTGTTGTATTAGAAACAATTTTACGCATTAACTAAATCCGTTTCTAATTCATCTGTATTTGCATAAACTGAAACCCCATATACGGCGAGACGATCAAGAAAGTCAATGCGTGAAATACCTAAAGTTTTTGCAGCAAAACCGGAAGAAATTTTTCCCATTTCATAAAATTTTACTAGAGAAACAGTTTTTATTTCCCGTTCAAATTCACTATTTTGCATTTTCAAAGAAAATGCCAGGGTTTCGGGATAATTGACGCTTATTTGGTTCATAAATTACACTCCACTTTAATTTTAGCATACCTGGATTGAAATAGAAAGTGTAAGGTAAATATAAGCTTGTTTTACTTTTGGACGCACCGCTCGGGTTAAAACCCTCGCGCATTATTCATCTCATTGACTTTTTCGTGCGTCACGCCGTTTAAGCTTTATCCATCCACACGTTTACACGTGCATTATTTCGGCGCCCCCAACTGCCAATCCGCGCCGTACGCAAACATTATACCGCCGCGAGGAACCGCGCCAATGTCGGGCGTATTGCCTGTGGGGCGGTACTGCGCGTTTCCTCCATCTTTTGCTTAGTACAGTGCTGTTCAGAAAAACTCTGGAGAATTTGCTTTCGGAGCCATTCTGCATTTAAAATGAAGAATTATTTATTTTTTCAAAAAAGTATCGCGCATTTTAAACGCAGAACTTTTATTTCCTCTAATTTTCGTTGCTTGTATACACGTCTCCTACAGCAAGGAGCTCCAGAAATGTTTTTCTGCCCAGCCCCTGCTCCGCCTGTAAGAATAAAATAACTGAAAACTAAATAACATGAATATTTGTAACTGCTATCAAATCTATCGCCTACCTATCCCCCAACTGCCAGTCCGCACCATACGCGAACATTTGTCCGCCGCGAGGAATTGCGCCAATGTCGGGTGTTCTGCCTGTTGGTCGATACTGTGCGTCAACCGTGCCGCGGGCATTGCCGGAGGAAACCATGCGTCCTTGCAAATTTTGCGTAACAGGAATTGTGCCGTTGATGAAATTTCCCTGATAGCTGGCTTGTCTGCCGTTTTCTGTACCCCAATATTGTATATCAAAAGACCTGGTATTTACAAATAAATTGTCTTTCACAGTAACAGTACTTGCATCAGCATTATCAACAGGTTTGCTATAAAATCCAATCCCATATTGAGCGCCGATAACAGTATTATTATAAAATTGTGTTCCAAGGTTAGGTAAATTTATTGTTAAACCCTGTCCTCCGCCAATTACAATATTATGACGAACAATTAAATTATAATTGTAGTTGTCAGTATACAAACCAAAAAGTAATTTATGCATAGTTCCAAATTCACCTTTAGTACCGCATACTACATAATTATGATAAATTTCAGTACCGCCAAAATCGGTTTCAGCTGTAAGTGTAAAAACAGCTCCGGAATCACTGCCTAATACAGAGTGGTTTTCAAAATAATTATTACGGATAATACAACGTTCGTATACCAAATCGCTAAATTGAATATGATCTCTTGAAGCGTCTTTAAATGTGTTGAACGAAACTTCTAATCGTTTGGAATTTAAAATACAAATACCAAATAGGAAATTTCCTGAATATCCGACAGTATGAACAATATTATTTGTAAATACATTATCATCACCTTCTATAACAATACCATGACCTGCCGTAGGTCCAAATTCACTTTTGGAAATTCGGTTGTTATTTCCTGTAACAACCATAGCGCTTTCACTTTTTGTATCGTTTTTATGTTTATACCAGCCGTTATCATAAAAATGATCAGCATAATTAATACGGCAGTTTTCGATGGTATTATTGTTGGAATTCTGCATACTAATACCGCCGCCGTATATAGTAATATTTTTGATATTTACAAACGAAGTATTATCTGCTCGAATCGTTATATTGTTGGAATGACGCATTGTTAATGTACGCTGGTCTGGTCTGCCGTTCCACGGCGGATAAAAGTATAAGAAATTAGTTTCTTTATCAAAATAATATTCGCCCGGAGCATCTAAAAACGCCAATGCTCCTGTAATATAATATGGATTCCCAGGATGCGGTGTATTTGGATCTCTGTTATCTGGTGCATAAAAACCAGTTAATTCTTTTTCTAAAGTTATCGATCTACCGTTTACAGATCTTATTAAAGATTCAAACGCTCCCCAGCCTGCCGCATGTTCCTCACCTGTCCATATTACAACTCTCGCTCCAACAATATCGGAAGGAATGTTTTGTGACGCTACAACAGTATTTTTATTTGTTCCTCTTTGAGCTACATCACGTTTGTAATCCATAATCGTAGACATTGATGATCCCATGTTTGGAAATCTTGCTTCTACCATTGAGTCTCGGTTAGCGAACAATTGCGGAAATTCTGTATCCATATTTTTTACATATTCGCTAATGTCTGCAACCCAAATATTGTCACGGTATACACTCCACTGCGGTGTAATCGGAATCGTTGGTGTTATTATTACTTCCGCACCAGGCATCGCGGTAAGCGTAATTGGTTTTCCTTCTTCTCCGCTTGTCATTCTAATTCTTTCATAATAAGTTCCTGAATCGACAAAAACAGTATCGCCCGGTTTTGCGTAGTGCATGGCAAAAGTAATTGTATTAAAAGGTCTTTCCTGCGTACCATTTCCATTATAAGCTCCCCTGTTAACGCAAACATAAAGATTTTTAAAACCATTTGCATTATTTTCGCCAGGGTTCTTTATATTAATATTTTCTATTGATACTTTAAGATTATCAAAATAAAAATCTGCTTCCCGTTTATAATGTGCGTCAATAAAAAAAACAGGAATCGGATTAAAAGGCTCTATTGTAATTGTCCCGCTCATATTATACCAAACACCGGATTTTGCGTTTTCTATGTATGTTATCATAGGATTATCCGGCAGATTATTTACTAGTACGTTAAAATCTCCGTCCGAACCTGACCTCATAACATCGGCGGAAAAATTAATAACTATCATTTGATCTTTATATTTAGTTAAAGGATAACGAAGTATATTCAAGCTGCATTCGCTCCCTTTAATTTTTACAACATTTGTTCTGCCGTCTATATTTACAATTTCATGATTGGCCGCGTCAGGTACAAAGCCGTATAAAGGCGGCTTATCACTTCCCTGACAAGATGTAAAAAATAATCCAGCTAAAAAAACAGCTGATAAAATAAAAATAATAAGGTTTTTCATTAATTTTCTCCAAGATTTCTTTAGTAAATTATTATTTTATAGAAAAAATTAGAAAATGGAACAATAAATTTACCTGATTTTTACCTGATATATGGGTATATTAGGCGGCTAACCATTTCTAACTAGCTCAAATTGGGTAAAAGTTAAAATTGGCTGATTTATTTTATTGGGTAAAACATCTAAAACAAATCTGTTTGCGGATGGGTCTGTACCGTTTGAAGATTTTTTTGGAATCATAATAGCCGAAAAGCTGTATTCAATATTAGCTTTAATTTCTGATAATACAATATACGGATTAAATAAAATAATATGCCCATACCCATTTTCTCCTATAGTATGTTCTGCTAAACCAACAAGAAAGGAATCAAAATCTACATTTGATGTAAAAGTGCAGGAAAAGGTATATTTATCATTGGCAGTTATTTTTTTATAGATAAACATGGGAAAAGTTAAGTAATGATGCCATCCCCACGGTTCATTTTTATATGGAGAAATAATTAACGGCGTTTCTTGTGATGCCAGCGAATTAACTTCTTTTCTTTCCAGTAATGATAAATAATTATCTGCGCTTCTATACTTTAAATTAAACTCCTTGATATTTTTAACTTTTAGCTTGCGGTACAATTTAGTTCGGTGAGTATCAAATGTATGAGAAGTGATATTTAAATCAAAAGTAATTTGCTTTGGAGGAATGCCTTTGAGCATTAAATCGAAAACTTCTTGTTCACGAGGTGTAAGGGTTTCTTGCTCTGCTAACATGGTTTTATTGTATATTTTTATTACTAAAATTTCAAGTTTGTAAATACTACCAAAAAAGACGATTTTTAAGATGATAACCAGCTTTAATTCATAGGTAGCGTTATTTATTCTTGATTATTATTTTATTTCATGTTATATTGATAGATAGTAGGAGATGATAGTATGACAAATCATGCAATTTTATTGGAAAATATTAACAATCTTTCGCCAAAATATTTTTCTGAAGTGATAGATTTTGTAGAATATTTAAAGAAAAAAACACAAGAAGATCATGAAAATGAAATTATTGAATACAAATTAATGGCAGCAGACATTGAACGAGAAAAAGAAGCCCAAGAGTGGTGTAATTCATATTTTGGTCATGTTAGTAATTCATGAAACGCGGTAGTGTTTGGTGGGTTGAATTTGATCCTTCAGTGGGATCAGAAATAAGTAAAACAAGACCTGCTGTAATTGTAAGCAACGATATTGCAAATCAATTTCTTGCGCGAGTTGTAGTTATTCCTCTCACTAGTAATGTTTCTAGAGTATATCCTGGAGAAGCAATAGTAACAGTAAATTCCATTAAAAATAAAGCAATGACAGATCAAATTATGAGCGCTGACAAAAGTCGTTTGAAAAATAAAATAGATAATTTATCAGATGATGATATGATTTCTATAGAGAAAGCGATGAAACGTTTTTTTAATTTTCTGTAAATTATTCAAAGGTGACTGACCCCGTTATACCTACCAACTCCAGCTTGCTAATCTTTTCCCCAGCGCTTCTGTCAAAATAGTTGCGACTAACGATTTTACTTCGCCGAAAGATTTGTTGTCCATAGAATAGCGGTGTAATTGCGCAGGTTCAAGATTTCCAACAGCAGACAACCACTTGCGGCTGCCGGGACTAAGTACCAATCCGTATTCAGTTTGAACTTCGCAATTTATATTGTTATCGTTTATATCCGGCTGTATCCCAAGTAAGTGCGCCCAGCGCCACATGAAATGTACAAGCAACCGTCCGCATAATTCTTCGTTAGCGTTTTCCAAAACGTCTAATGTTTCCATTGCAATTTTTAACGCTGCTTGCCAATCGCCGCCGCCGCCGTGTGAGGATAAAATTGTTTCTGCTACAGCACTTGCCGACATTGTTCGTTCGTAAAGTTCTCTTAAACCTGCTCTCCATGAATGAACGTCAAAGTCGCTAAGTTTTGCGTAGTCTTTTGCTTTGTCGCGGTAAATCCAAACCTGACCTGAATTGTAAGGCGCACAGTGCGCGCGCAGTTTGCTCTTTGAGCCGCCGAACACAGTCGCTTTTAAAATGCCTTCTTCGGAAGTTAGCAGGGTAACTTCGTTGTTAGACTCGCCTGATTGACGACACCTGAGAACCAAAGCTGTATACGTAGCCGTTCTTGACATAAAATTTTTCCTAAATAGTTCACACGGAGACGCGGAGTCACGGAGGACACAGAGGAAGAGATCAAGAGGGATTAATTAACTTTAATTAACTCCGTGCGCTTTGTGCCTTTGTGCCTCCGTGTGAGATCTTTTGTGATTATAAGTCCAATGCGAAGACTTTGCTGCCTCGGTTGTAATCATATACACTGCGTTTTTGCTCTGGCAGGCTGTCCACCGAAACTTCCTTAAACCCCAAAGATTCAAACCAATCCTGCGATTGAGTTGTAAGCGCAAAAACCCTGCTCATTTTTAATTTTTTTGCCTTTTCGATTAAAAAGCCTACGATTTTTCTGCCAAGACCGAGGTCTGTGTAATTCGGGTCTGTGGCAATTGCCGCAATTTCGCTCTGAGATTCACCCCAGTAGTGTAATGCTCCGCAAGCTCGAATTGAACCGTCGATTATTAAAACATAATAATCATCTTTTTTTTCAAGGATTTGTTCAGGGTTTCGCCTAACAAGAAGACCGTTTTGCATTAAAGGTTCCATCAAACGTAAAATGTCGGGTAAATCCTTTGAATGTAAAACCCGCACAGCATCGTATTCATCAGTGTAAACCATTGTTCCAACACCCAGATTAGAAAAAAGCTCTTTTAAAACTGCGCCTTCTTCTCTTCCATCGATTATATGTATTCTTTGAACACCAGCATTACAGGCGTTAAGAGCCAGTTTAATCTCCCGTAAATATTGCTGTTTATCGTCCGAATCCGGTTCATTTTGTCCGTATTCATTATAAGCGGCGATAAATAATTCAGCTTGACTAGGCGTTAGGCGCACAAGACTGCCGTCCGGTCTTGTTTCAAGGCTTTCTATAGTGTTTCGATGGGCGATTTTTAACGAACGATGCATTAAAGAAGCCCGATTTTCTTCGTTCAGGTATGATTCAATACATGATTCAAAATTACTTATTTTAATTCCTTCATGTATCGTAAGAATATACAGCTTTGCCGCTCCCAATGCCGATGAAACCTGTAAAGCAATTTCATCACTTGGTACATTGTACGGTTTACCGGAAGGACTCCAGCCAATACATGGAAGAATCGGAATCATCCCCAAATCCAGCACCTTTTTTAACGAATCGGCGTAAATCTTATCGACAGTGCCCGTATGTTCGGTATCGATACCGTTTATTACACCCAATCCCCTTGCCCTGACAAAATTGCCGATTAATGCGTTTACCCTGCTGCCTGATAGAAAAGTCATAAATCGGCTTGCCACATTAAACGCTGCCATTTCAACATAAGAAATTGCCTGTGAAGTTGTCACCCTGACCTCTCCGTCACAGGTGGAGGTGTAAGAAGTTTCGATATTATGCTGATTAAATACAGCGTCTATATTTTCTTTGGCTCCGGGGACAATTATTACCTTAAAACCCGTTTTTGCAAGGAGCGCCAGGTCTTTCATAAGACCCGGAAAAGCGGGGTCTTCTGTGACGGGGTAGTCGATTTTAAAAACCATTGTAGAACTTTCGAACCGGCTTTGATAATGAAAAACCTCGCGAATTAAATCTACCTGGGAGCACAATTTCTTGTCCATTTAATCATCTTAATATGAAATTGAACGACTTACCATAGCTTATATAACTAAAGGTATTTTTTCTAATTCCGATATTAGTAATGAAACGGGAAAACTCCGTTTGTAGCTTAAATCAATGATCATAAATGAGTTTTCTCTTCCTGATTGGAATTACGAGCCCGTTGGGTATCTGTAAGTTCATTTAGGTAACCTCACCCTTCCGGGAACGGTGGGTCGGGGGTTCTAGTTTTTCGGTGAAAGTAATTTCACAGAGAAACGCAAATGGCACATAGTTATTTGTTTAATCTGCGTTTGCTTGTTAAACAAACAACTGCAAAAAAATGAGTTTGAAAAAACTCAAAAAGAAAAACTGCAAAGCGGTTTTTTTAACAAACGGCATGGAAGCCGCGGCGAAAAATTATCTGAACATTTCGTTATGATAATACGCCGAAATAAGCCAAAGGAGTGAGTATATGATTATCAATCACAACTTAAGTGCAATGTTTGCCGACAGGTCCCTCAAAGTTACCCAGGTGTTCCTGGATAAAAATATGGAAAAATTGTCGAGCGGACTTCG
>WQYB01000114.1 GCA_009781475.1 Treponema sp. | reverse complement strand
CTTTGTTTTTATGCTAGTATTTTTTTTATTTTTTTGCTATAGTGTTTTCATGTTAGATTATAAATTTATTATTGAAAATATGGCGGATATAAAAACTAATATCGCCAATCGGTTTATGAAAGCCGATGTTGAATCTGTAGCTGTTTTATACAATAAACGCATCGAACTTACTACCAGTTTACAATCGTTACAGCAAAAACGAAATACTAATGCCGATGCCATGAAAGGCAAACTTTCCCAAGAAGAGCGGAATATTCTGATTGAAGAAGGGAAAAAACTTAAAGAAGAAATCGCCGCAATGGAGATTGAATTGGCAGCTGCAGAAACACAGCTTATAACCGAAGCGCGGAAGATTCCAAACATGGCTCATCCGCAGGCTCCTGTCGGCAAAGAAGAAAAAGACAACTTCGAAGTTAAAAGGGTAGGGCAGCCGCCAAAATTTGATTTTGAACCGGTTGACCATGTAAAATTGGGAGTCGACCTTGATATAATCGATTTTGATTCCGCTACAAAGGTGTCAGGAACCAAATTTTACTATCTAAAAAACGAAGGCGTATTTTTAGAACTTGGTCTTGTGCGTTACGCGCTAGACATTTTGCAAAAAAAAGGATTTACTCCGTTTATAACTCCGGATATTGCCAAAGAAGAAATAATCGAAGGTATCAGTTTTAATCCTCGCGGAGCAGAGTCTAATATTTATTCACTGCAGGATGAAGGAACATGCCTTGTAGGAACTGCTGAAATCACATTAGGCGGTTATTATCAAAATAATATTCTAACAAGGGAAACACTTCCTTTGCGTATGGCAGGTCTTTCACATTGTTTCAGGCGCGAAGCAGGGGCTGCAGGTCAATTTTCCAAAGGACTTTACCGTGTTCATCAATTTACTAAACTGGAAATGTTTGTTTTTTGTTTACCCGAAGATTCAGAAAAACATCACGAAGAACTGCGTATAATAGAAGAAGAAATATTTGAAGGCTTAAACATTCCGTTTAGGGTAGTTGATACCTGTACCGGCGATTTAGGCGCTCCGGCTTACCGTAAGTGGGATTTGGAAGCGTGGATGCCAGGGCGCAATGGCGGCGAATGGGGTGAAGTTACATCAACTTCCAATTGTACGGATTATCAGGCAAGGCGATTAAATGTTCGTTTTAAAGACACAGACGGCAAAAATAAATTTGTTCATATGTTAAACGGAACAGCAATTGCAATTTCGCGTGCCATTATCGCTATTTTGGAAAATTTCCAGCAAGCTGACGGCTCGGTTAAACTGCCTCAGGCGCTTGTTCCGTATTGCGGTTTTGAAGTTATCAAGAAAAAATAGGCAGAAAATAACGCTGCAAAAACAGTCTTGTTTAATGTTTTATAATTTACAGCATATTTGCCCGCTATGTAAAGACTATGTAATTACATAGGTTTATTTTTATCGTTTTTTTGTATATTTTATACTATATAAAATAAAATCGTAAAGAGCTAAAATTTATGTCAGTAGAAAATCTAACTAAGAAAGAAATGCAAATCTTCAATTTGATGCTTGAAGGTGTTACCCCCAAAGAAATAGGATATAGGCTTAATATTGTTTATTCAACTGTAGATTACCACCGGCAGAAAATATACAGTAAGCTGGGGGTGCATACCATTAATGAACTGCTTACCAAGTATAAATCAAAGCAGGATGATGAAATTGCTGAAAATGTAATATCGGTTGGATATACAAATGTAAAAGATATAATAGCTATAAAACCAGAACAATCCAGTGATTTTGTTTACAGAAAGCCGATGTTTTTGCATTCTCAAAAGAAAAAATTGGTATTAATTTCTGCCGGAGCTGTTTTTTTCGGAATATGTTTATTAATTATTTGGTATTCCATATTCGGTAACTCTGCTTCCAAATATTTTATATACAACCACAATATGCTGTTATTATCACGTCATGCGGAATGGCGTGCGAGTATTAATGCTTTCGATGAAGATGGAAAAATCGGTTCTTCGGCAGTTCTTAGGGTCGGAAAAGAAACTATACTGAATCAGCAAAAAGATGTATTAACTTTAACTGCATATCTTAACGATAAACCAAACTGGAAAGAGGCAAACTTTGTTACAGGTCATTTAGCAATAATGCGGATGTTAAGAGAAGGCAATGGTATAAGATTTAAGGTATTGGGTGATGAAGAACCCGGCTGGAAAGTGCGGTTTTGGACAAATCATGATGGAAATATTTCCTACGAATATCCAATATTCACATTATTGGATCAGGTTGTTGAAATTGATATACCGTTTACCGAAATGATACAACCTCTTTTCCAGACAGAAATACCATTTGATGCCAATTGCATAACCCAATTGGTAATAATGAGACTTGCACCCTGTTGCTGCTTGTTCGGGTTTTCTACCATAAAAATATTCGATTTAGAGATTTATTAAAACTGTTATTAAAAATTTGTTAAATTCTCCGCCTATGTAATGACTATGTAATTACATAGGTTAATTTTGTTTATTTTTGTTGTAACTTGTAAACAGTTTTTTTTGGAATTTGTAATTAAAGCATATTTTAAAGGAGATGTATTTATGAGCTGGACGCTAAAATACAAAAAAGGATTATTTTTTTTATTTTCTTTGGGGTTTATTCTAATCAACGGGTTTAGTCAGCACTCTGCCGGTAATGCTCAATTATTAAATGATATCAGGAATATTGTAAGGGAAGAACTTTCCCGGCAAGGCGAGGTAAGACCGGAAGGGAATTTGGTTCCGCTTACCTGGGATATTGTAAAATTAGTTATTGAAAGTAAAAGATTGGATGAGTTTTCAAACCTCGAATACTATTTATCATTTGATTTTTCATTAGTCAGCGCAGACAGAACAATAAGCGGTAATTCAGGCGGACTTATAATAGATCATGGTAACACAGTTACAAGGACAATAATACAAAGGACAACTAAAGGTGAATTTATAAGGTTTGACAGAAGCCAGCTTAATAATGAAAATTTTAGAATTAAGTTTCAGGAACGTACCATTGAATTCAGGAGAAATGGACAAACAGGCAGATTTGATGCTGCCGCTATATGCGGTTTATTTACTTTCGAAGGTGTACGCCCATATTTATGTATTTATCTGGATCAAAGAGGTGCTGTTAATTCTCAAAATAATACAATAAGTCATCAAGCAGTTTCACAAAATCATGCTGGTTTTTCTCATGTAAATCAAATCCCGCGTTTTATTGAAGGAAACGGATCTCTTGGCAGGGATGTTGTTATTTCATATATAATGTCAAAAAACCCTGTTATGCATCGTCAAGAGGTTATCACATTAGTAAATGAATACATAAATGAAGCAAGAAGAGAAGGTATTAATCATGATATTGCAATTGCTCAAATGTGTTATGCAACAGGTTTTTTAAGAAACCGGCAATTGTTAATTTCTCATAATTATGCAGGTCTTAATACAGAATCAGGTATTTCTGTCAGATATGGTTCAAGTCATGCCTCTATTCAAGAAGGAGTATGGGCTCACATTCAGCATTTAAAAGGTTATTCAAGTATTCAGCGTCCCCAAAGGGAAATTTATAATCAACGATATTATTCTCTTGTTTCAAGCGGGGTTTTAGGAACAGTAAAAACTTTAGATGCGTTATTTGCAACATGGTCGCCTTTTAATGCGGCTGTTTACGGTAATGAAATCACGGGAATATTAAGAGAACTTTATCAACTTTCCGGCGGTGTTAGCTGAAGTCTTTATAATATATTAATTTATTGCATTAAGTAAGGAAAAATGGGCTAGGGGTTTCCAACTTGATTAAATAAATAAAAATGGTACGAATCAATGCTGAGATTGGATGTATCCGGTTTGATTCGGCTGAATTATTTTTTTAAGGAGTTTGTATATGAAAAAACTGGGCGTTTTTCTGGTAGTATTAATGTGTTTAATTGGTTTAATTAATTGTGAAACTACTCCAAAACCTGGTGAAACAAATTTTGTTAAGGTGAATGGTCTTGAAGTTAAAGCAAAAGCTGAAAGTAATTCAGAAATTGTTGGTACATTAAATCAAAATGATGAAGTTATTATTGTAAGTTCCAATCGTGATGGTAGAGTTCAGATCCGCAGCATATATAGTGGTTTAACAGGATGGGTTGATGGAATTGCGTTAGCTCAAACACCACCTACACCGCCTCCACCACCTCCACCACCACCACCACCGCCACCAACGATATTTGAAATTACAATAAATGATGACGGTAACGGCACTGCAAATGCAAGTATGAATACTGCTGGACAAGGTACAACAGTTAATATCAGTGCAGTTCCCAGAGCTGGTTATGTATTCCATAGATGGAGAATTGTGTCAGGCAATGTAAGGCTTTTAAATAATACTGGTACAACATCATTTCTTATGCCAAATGAAGCTGTAATAATAATGGCAGAATTTTCACCTAGTCTGCCACCACCTCCTCCTCCAGCAACTTCAAACAGAACGCCATTTAATTCTGAAATCATTCGGCTTATAAGAAGAAATAATTTAAATATTGACGGGTTGGTTTATTATCTTTCTTCAAATATAACTATAAAGATTGATGAAGAAAAGAAAAATGCTGTTGTAGTTATAAATAATGATGGTAGTATTAAAATTAGTGATAATCCTACCAATTCAAAAGAAATAGAGTACAATTCAAGCATGAGAGGGATATTACAGGGAAACGATAACGATAGAGAGTTTTTAATTTTATTTGGAGAAAACCCTTTATTATTATTTCAAAGAGTAGTACATGGGCAATCAGATTTTTTTCAACTCAAAAGTGTTTTAATGCTAAATAATGAGACATATAGTGTTGTACATGACAGAAGTGAAATACCCAGGCTTATGATCAATGCTATAGATGATCGAAACGATACAACTGTAACACCCGGTAATTCGCTTGCAGGCTTTACTACTGTAACTCCGCCGAATGATAATAATCAACAATTATATGAATTTAATCCCAGAGTATCGCCAAGACCAAATAGAGAAATATTGGGACAGAGTTCAATAAACAGAAACGGTGTAATTAATTATGTCAGATCGATAAATCGATCAGTAGATGTAGGATTTCTTGGACGACTTTACGACAGTTATGCATCTGAAGCGAGAATTGAAGGAGTAAATCTTGATATTGCTATTGCTCAAATGCTGCGTGCTACTAATTACCTTAGAAATAATCGCATAGGAACTCGTAATTATGCCGGTTTAGAACCAGTAGGAAGATTTAATGGAACGTTTCCCGATATGCCAACCGGAGTTAGAGCGCATATCCAGCATTTAAAAGGTTATGCAAGTATACATCTTGAAAATCAAGATATAAATCCACGCCGATTTGTTTTAATACAACAAGGTCATCTTGGGCAAATAACTTCATTAAATGATCGGTTTTTCATAACATGGGCTGGTAATTCAGCAGCAGATTACAGAAGAGCTATTGATAATATTCTTAACGAATTGTATCGATACTCAGGTATTTAACGGTTTAAATTTTCGAGCAATGGATTTATAACAAAATCTGTTGCTTGATTATTGGAATAATCGCATGAAAAAATTACTACTTTTGAAAGAAAATTTAAGTTGAAGGATTATCAGTATTTGGAAAAAGATTAAATATTTATTAAGGAGTTTAATATGAAAAATATTTCTATTTTATTTATCATTATATGTTTTGCTGTGAATAGTCTTTATGCACAGCAAAACAATAATATGGTACTCATCAATGGCGGAACATTTATAATGGGTAGTCCTTTCAATGAGCCTGGGCGAAATGAAAATGAAATCACGCGACAAGTTACAGTAAGTTCGTTTTACATGTCGAAATATCCTGTAACGCAAAAAGAATTTTACGAAATTACAGGTAGTCATTATTCGCAATATTATGAAGAGGATCATCCTGTAGCAGGTGTCGGTTGGATTGGAGCGTTAGAATATTGTAATGAGTTAAGCAGGCGTGAAGGGTTAACTCCTGTGTATATTATAGATGAAGAGTTTAATGTAACTTGGAATAGAAACGCCAATGGTTATCGTCTTCCTACAGAGGCAGAATGGGAGTATGCCTGCCGTGCCGGAACAACAACACCTTTTAATACAGGAAATAACATAACTACAAGCCAGGCAAATTTTAACGGTAATTTTCCGTATAACAATAACAATAGAGGAGTTTTCCGTGAAAGGACAACACCAGTTGGAGGTTTTACACCAAATCAATGGGGTCTTTATGACATGCATGGAAATGTATGGGAGTGGTGTTGGGATAGATTTGGAGATTATACAAGTGGAGTCCAGATTAACCCCGCAGGGACTGCAAATACTCACCCTATTTATGGTGAGGTTCGTATTTTACGAGGGGGTGGCTGGAGTAGTCAAGGTCAAATGCTTCGTTCCGCTATTCGAGGTTATTCTACCATATTCGGAGGTCATGATCGTAGTAACGAAGCTAACGGGTTTAGACTTGTGCGTAATGCTCCAGGGGTTACATATACACCTGGATTAGTAAGGTAAAAAATAAAATAAAGGAGTGGAAAAATGAAAAAACTGTTATTAATTACTTTGTTATTAATAATTATTACATCGTTTTCTTTTGCGCAGAACACGCCGCAAGTTTATATTTGCGGTAATGATGGTGACGATGCTGTATATTGGTTAAATGGTCAACGATTTGTTTTATCGAAAGTAAATGAAACTGCTACTGCAAAGGGCATCGCTGTGTCTGGACAAAATATTTATATAATAGGAAGTGATGGTAATGATGCTGTGTACTGGCTAAACGGCAGACGTTTTATTTTGCCAAAAACTACAAACTCCGCTAACGCAACTGGAATCGCTATTTCTGGATCTGATGTATATATTAGCGGAGTAGATGGTGTTGAAGCACTCGGAGGTCATTCAGAAGCTGTATATTGGTTAAATGGAAGACGAGTTGCATTACCAAATATAGGTGAAAGCGAAGCAGGGGCAACAGCAATAGCAGTTTCTGGTTCTAATGTTTGTATTGCAGGATATAATGGAATGGATGCAGCATATTGGTTAAATGGAAGATTAAATATTTTACCTGGAACTAGCTCGTATACAAGAGCAACGGCAGTTGCTATTTCTGGTTCAGATCTATACATTGCTGGATTTTCTATGACTGGTTCTACTAGGTATCAAGATTCGTATGCAATGTATTGGAAAAACGGATGGCTTAATGTATTACAACGAGGAGCAAATTCAGATGCGGGTGCTAATGCAATTGCAATTTCTGGAAATAATATTTTTATTACAGGAAGTGAGTATTGTCATAATGAAGGGTTATCAACTATTGGATACTGGATTGTAAATAATGGAAGTAGAATTATCTTGCCAAGGGAAGCTGCAGTAGCGATTGGTTTAGCGATTACTATTTTTAACTCAGATATTTATATTGCAGGATTAGATGGAGAAAATGCTGTATATTGGTTAAATAATCAGAGATTTGTTTTGCCAAGATCATTAGGTAATACTGCAGTGGCAACAGGCATTGTAGTGATGTAATAGAATTAAAACTTGTGATGATATTTTTGAAGGATTTGTTAATATTCCATTAAGAATTCAACAAAGATTAAGAAAACTTGGTTATATAGGATCATTTAGATGAAAAAAATTATAATTTTATAATCATTATTTGTTTTATTGTGAACAATCTTGTTGCGCAGCAAAATAACACATCAGTTTTATTTCAAATACAAGATAATGAAATATATTATATAATTCAATGAATTTTATAACATATAAAGATAAAATTAAATTAGGAGATTTTATGAAATTTGTTATTTCTATTGGTTTAATTACTTTATTTTCAATAAGTGTTTATGCTCAAACTCAAAGTATACAACCTATCCCCGAAAATGCTAGGACAATTGGTAATGCGAGAATTGATATACGACAAGGAAACTTTTCAGAAAATGGACAAAGCGATGTTTTTTCATTTATAGCACCCAGAGATGGAAGGTATAGATTTGAAATGGCTGAACTGAGATCTAATGCAAATGTTCGGCTTATGGCTTGGAACCGTTTGGGTGAAAATATAGCAGATACATCGGCTGGCAATGGTGG
>WQYB01000113.1 GCA_009781475.1 Treponema sp. | reverse complement strand
ACCATTATCGCCTTTAGTACCGCACACTATAAAATTATGGTATATTTCTGTATTACCCCAATCAGTTCCGGCTGTTTGTGAATAAATCGGAGATGCATCACTGCTTAATACTGAATGATTTTCAAAATAATTATTGCGAATAATACAGCGTTCGTACACCATGTCGTAAAAAAACACGTGGGATTTTGATGTATCTGTAAATGTATTATGTGAAATTTCCAGCCGTTTTGAATTAAAAACACAAACACCAAAAGCATAAATACCTGAATAACCTGTGGTATGAACTATATTATTTATAAAAACATTATCATCTCCTTCCAAAACGATACCATGACCTGCTGTGGGACCAAATTCACATTTTAAAATTCTGTTATTATTCCCGGTAATTATCATGGCACTTGAACTTTTGGTATCGCTCTTTGCCTTATGCCAGCCGCTGTCATAAAAATGTTCGGCATAATTGATACGGCAATTTTCCAGTGTGTTATTTCTGGAATTCTGCATACTGATACCGCCGCCGTAAATATTAATATTTTTTATATTAACAAAAGAAGTGTTATCTGCCATGATTGCAATATTATTTAAATGACGCACCGATAAAGTACGTTGGTCTGGTCTTCCGTTCCATGATGGATAAAAATACAATAGATTTGTTTGTTTATCAAAATAATATTCACCGGGAGCGTCAAGGAGCGCCAAAGCTCCTGTAATATAAAATGGATTTCCCGGATGTGGTGTAAACGGATCTCCGCCATCGGCCTCATAAAAACCCGTTAATTCTTTTACAAGATTTATATTTCTGCCATTTACAGACCTTATAACAGATTCATAAGCTCCCCAACCTGCCAATCCATTTTGACCATGCCAAATAATAAGCCTTGCTCCCGCGATATCAGAAGGTATATTACGGCTTGCTACAATTGTATTCTTATTTGTTCCCCTTTGAGCGACATCACGCTTGTAGTCCATTATAGTAGACATAGAGCGCCCATATTGGGAAACCTCGCTTCTACCATTGAATCTCTATTTGCAAAAAGCTGCGGGAACTCTGTATCAATGTCTTTTACATATTCGCTGATATCAGCAACCCAAATGTTTCGATTAACGCCGCTTGTTCCAAGCTGTCTCCACTGTGGTGAAATCGGAATAGTGGGAGTAATTATTACTTCTGCTTCGGGCATAGCTGTAAGTGTTATAGGTCTTCCTGCAGCTCCTGTAGGTATTCTAAACCTTTCGTAATAGGTGCCAGAATCTACAAGGACTGTATCACCTTGTCTTGCATAATGCATTGCATTTGCAATTTTTTGGAATGGTCGAGCTTGCGTACCATTACCGCTGTCAGAACCCCTGCTTGCGCTGACATAAATATTACGAGTATTATTAATATCGGCTTCGCCCACAATCCCAACTGTAGTAGTTGGTGTATAATCCCATGACCATGTATCAATAGTAATTTTTATGTTATCAAAATAAAAAGACGCAGTTTGAAAATTATTTTCCCATGCTGCTAAATATAAAAAAGGCTCTCTATGTGTTGGAATTATTGTCATCCTTCCGTTCGTATTGTACCAAACTCCGGATTCGGCATTATCTATTCTTACTATCGAAGGATAGTCAGGCTCGTTGTTTATCATCCAATTTAATGTTCCATTAGAACCAAGACGCATGACATCCACAGAAAAATTAATGGTTATTTTTCTTCCCCTGAAATTTGCAAGAGAATAATTTAATATATTCCATTGGCAATTAGCGCCGTTTACTTTTATAACATTTGTCCGGTTTACTTGCGGCAAATTAACAATTTCATAATTGGCAGTACCGGATCTAAATCCATTAACTGCCGCAGTGTTACCTGCGCTCACTCGTACTTCCTGCACATTTGCTCTTGGCGTTGTCTGAGAAGTAAAAAATATAATCGTCAACGCGATGACGGCAAACAAGATTATTTTCCGCAGTTTAAACATAAAAATCCTCCGTAGTAAATTTTAAACCTTTCTATATCTAATATTTTTTCCGCTTCCAATAACCAGAATAGCTTTTTTATTTGTCAGCCCGCGTAAAAGCCGGACTGCCATTGCTTGAGAAATTGATAGGGCACTTTCAACATCTTTTCTGACTATTTCATTCTTGTTATTAAACAAAGCGATAATTTTTTCTTCGCTTTCAGAAAACGAAACAACGCTGTTTATTTTATCGTTAAGTACGTTTCGATTCGGCAGAGTAATCTTAAAAGCATTGCTAGTAACCTGTAATTCCGGTTTTTTTACAGAATCTGCATAACTTCGCATTATTTTTGGAATACCAGTTCCATAAACTTCAATCAAATGGAGACGATAAAACACATTTGCAAGATTTTCATTTCTTGGAACAGAGAGACCCAGCATTATATCTTCAATAGAAACACCCTTTGATAAACCGCCGATAGAAACAAATTCTATACGATCATCAAAAATACTAATAAGTGTGCTGCTGGAAAAAGCATAATCACGGTGAACCAATGCATTAAGCAATGCCTCTCTAAGAGCTTCTTCCGGATAATTTCGCTGCTCCTGTCTAATGAGCCCTTTTACTTCTGCGTGTATTCTATTGTGCACATCCAAGTGGTCATAAACATCTTTTAACTGTTTTAAAAGAGAGCCGGAAAATTCCTGTCTATCCTTAAAAACTTCTTTTTCGAGCCCCTCAAACACCGCAAGTTTAATAGTATGTACAGATTGATCAGAAAGCAGCAAACCTAAATTTGTATATATTCCGTAAGTAGTCCGCAAATGCAATGTTTTTTGCTGATTATTGCCAAAGGGAACTTCTTCATCCTCAAAAAATTGCTTTGTATTATTAAAAGTTAAATCCTGATTAAGAGAGCGCATTTCTTCATACTTTTCGCCGTCAGTTTCCTTTATCATATTAAGAATAGCAGTTTCGGCAGCCGGAACCGATGAAGCACCCTGCCTAACATAAATACCTTCGGGACGAATCCCCTTACCAGCCAAATAATAAGGACAGGCAGTTCCCTTACTAACAGAAACAATAATTATAGAAGCTTTTCCAATTCTTTCAATTTTACAATCAACAAAAAGAGTAATGTCAGGCTTAATAGCCGAACGAACAGTATTTGTAATTTGAAGCATGGTATCATCAGGATTTTTCACACCAATAATAGACTTGTCATCGTTTACGCCGACATAAAGAATCCCTCCGGCAGTATTAGCAAAAGCAACAATAGTTTTCTTTAAATCATCTGTGTACTCTCGCTTAAATTCTGCTGTAAGACTTTCTCCAAGCTCAATCTTATTAACATCAAAAGCCATTTCTTTCTCCTAGATACTGATACTATTCTGATACTATTCTGATACATACTGATACATACTGATACATACTGATACATACTGATACTTCCTAATACTATTCTAATCATTTCGGTATTCATTTGTCAATATATATAAAAATTGTGAATTTACCCAATTATTAATATATAATCTACAGATATTACAATTATGATTGATAACAGCTTAAATAAAAACATTTTTCGCCCATCTGCTGTAATTTTTGACATGGACGGTCTCATGTTTGATACCGAGAACCTGACCATCCCGATTTGGGAGCCTGCAGGCGAGCTTTACGGATACAAAATAACAAGAGATATTGTTATGCAATTAATCGGCATTAGTAATAAGAGGTCACGAGAAATACTGCAGGGAATATTCGGCGCGGACTTTCCGTACGAAAAAGTTCACGCTGAGTTTAGACGGCTTGTAACTAAAAAAATCGAAGAAAACGGCGTGCCAAAAAAACCCGGGTTAGACTTTTTATTGAATAAACTTTGCGCGGCAAAAATTCCGTTTGGACTTGCGACTTCGTCAAGCACAGCTACGGCAACAAAAAATCTGGAAAACGCGGGAGTCATTGAAAAGTTTTCTGCAATTACCTGCGGCGATGAAGTAGAAAACGGCAAACCCGCACCCGATATTTTTCTGCTTGCCGCAAAAAAACTGGGCTTCCCTTCTTCTGAATGCGTCGGTCTAGAAGACTCGCCGGCAGGTTTAAGAGGATTACACAGCGCAGGGATTAAATCAATCTTTATTAAAGACGTCATCGACCCGCCAAACGAAGTACTTGATACAGTCTGGCGCAGGTGCAATGATTTATCAGAAGTTGCTGCGCTGTTTGGGCTTGATACGCACTAAACTATTTTATATACTTACTTCTATCATTTACTAAATAATTTTTAAGGGGTCTATATGAGTGATGTAAGAGAAAAAGCGCCGGATGAAGCATTTTGCTCATCCTGCGGAGTAATAATAAAAAAAGAAGCCGAAATCTGTCCCAAATGCGGCGTGAGACAAAGAAGCTCTTCCAGCGATGTCAGCAGTAATTGGTTAACATTGGTGCTCTTATCATTTTTTCTTGGATATTTAGGAGTAGACAGATTTTATGCAGGTCACATCGGACTTGGAATATTAAAACTTCTTACACTTGGCGGCTGCGGTATTTGGGCATTAATTGATTTTATTTTAGCAGTATGCGGAAAATTCAAGGACTCCAAGGGCAACTATATCACAAAAGACGACAGATAATGGTTAATAATAAATTTTATTTGCCTTTATTAAATGTAATAGAGGCGAATAAAACTCTTTTTAAATTAATTTTGGTACTGATTCTCGGTTTAATCTTTTTTTGTATCCCAAAGGACTACTTGGGCGAAACATATCCTATATGTTTATTCAGGATATTATTTAATATAAACTGTATTGGCTGCGGCACAACAAGAGCAGTATGGTCAATAATCCATTTAAGATTTTTGGATGCAATCGAATATAATAAATTAATTGTTATCACTTTCCCGTTATTATTAGGCTGTGTGATTCACTGGATTATTAAGAAAGATAAAAAAAACGAGGCTTAAAATGAAAAAGACAATAATAACTGTTATTATGCTTCTTGCTATTCTAGCAATATTTGGAGCATGCGAAAGCAAAAAAGCCGCTAATCCGAAGCCGCTTGTAAGCGGCAGTCAAACAGACCTTAATGTTCAATATGTAAGGATTGGATATGGCTCTGATTTCCCAACATATACAATTATAGACTCAAGAGAAATGCTTAACCATTTCCATTTTTCCCGAAACATTAGCAACATTTCTCTAAGAGATTCAGAATTTTTAAACGCAATTTCCAAATATACTGACAGTTTTTTTACAAACAATTTTCTTGTAATTATCTGCCTTAATGAACCCAGCGGTTCTAACAGGCACAAAGTAGAAAAAATTGACAGCAACGGCGATATTATTATTAAACAGCTTATCCCAGAGATCGGCACAGCCGACATGGCAACATGGCTTATTTTTATCGAGCTTAAAAACAGCTTTAAACTGGAACGGTATCGGGTTGTGCTGGAGTGACAAGGGGAAAAACCTTACATCTTTACTCACTTTTCCGAGGGCCAAAAATAAGCGGCCATACTGTCTTTTGATAAACAGAATATTCTGCATTTTTCTTTAACATGTGGCGTTCCATCATTGGGATACTGATACAAGTAAAAAGTATAATAATAAGAATAACTCCTGCCAGACTAAAATAGTGAAGGTTCACAAGACCTGCGATAAAAATCCCAACCCAAATTAAAATTTCTCCAAGATAATTGGGGTGCCGAGAGTACCTCCACAAACCTTCGTCTATATACGCACTGCGGTTAGAAGATTTTTTGTAACGGCGCATACTTGTATCTGCAAGATGTTCAAAAACCGTACCTGTTAAAATAATAATACCGCCAATAATAAGAAGGATAGAATTTAATTGTTCAGCGTGTAGCAGCTCTACTTGCAGCAGATACCAATATGGAACCGTTCCCAAAAACACAAGACAAGTAGGCATTAGCATAATTCCGGTAAACACGATTAACTGTGCAAGCTTAGGATAATTTGTTTTAATATCTCTGTAACGCCAGTCTTCCCATGTAATATTATCAAAACCTGCTGCCCAGTTTATCGTAAGCCTAAACGACCACAAAGCAAGCGGAACAAGAATGTACAACTGCGCTAACTGAAAAGACAAACCATAATGCAGATACATCGCGCCGATAATAAAAATCGGCTGAACGCTCCAGTACGGATCATAAACACTTGCATTTTTAAACACAAGGTTAAAAATAAAAACCACGATTGTTGCAGTAACATTGGCAATAAACAGAGCGACAAGCGGATGTATTGATTGCATCGATTGTTTCGATTCTATTAAGGGCAAAACTGCTGTTAACACAAAAGCGCCAGCACCAAATGCAATAATGTAAATACAGAGAACTATGATAAGAGAAATAGGTTTGTTTTTCATGAGTTTGCTCCTGTGTGGTTTTAATTATAGGGGTATTTGGGGGATAATTCCTCAGAACAAGAAATAAAATCATTCAAAACAATACCGTTGTTATCGGTAATTACTATATAATCTCTCTGTAAGCCTTCAATAGCGTACTCAAGAATTTTTATTATACCTTCCAGTTTCCTGCGGTTTTGCGGTGCTTGAGTGATATCGCTTCCCTGCTCGGGAATAATACGTACACTTACTAAAACAGGTCTTGGTTCCATAAACACACTGTAACTTGGCCATACAATTAGCATTTGGACATCATCTATATCATCAATTGCTTTAAGGTGGTCAAGTATCAACTTTTCCTGCGCCATGCGGAATCTTATATTTCGCTCAAAATCAATAACTGTCCACCTTTGAACACAAAATATATTCCAGGGCTCAATACTTTCAGGAATCAAATTGTCAATGACAAGGATTACCCTAATGCGGCGTGCGATATTTTTATTTGCAGCCATTATAATTCCATTATCAGAAACAATAACCTTTACATTTTCTTCGTTTATGCGCAATAATATTCTTTCCAATACTTCGCGATCTCTTATTGGTTCATTAATTACAGGCGCTAAAGCAGGCGCCGAAAAGATGAAAAAAAATGCTGTACCCATTGCAATTGAAACAATGCAAACTATCAAGAAAAATATTCTTTCACTTTTTGTAACTGCTTTCATTTTCTTCCTCTTTAAAATTCAATCGTCTTCATCCCAAAACTCTTCTTCTGTAAGCCATTTTGCGTCTGGTTTAGCCATTTCACGCTCAGCTTCTGCCAGTTTTTCTAATATCATTTTATTGACTTCTTCATACATACCCTGCTCTTTTAGAAAATCATCAAAATTTTGACCAATACCATTCATAGTTTTACTCCTAAAAACCCTACACCTTCACTCTAGCTCTTTTTGGTTTTACACTTTTACTTGCGACTTGTCTTGCTTTAGGTTTTGCAACAGGAACCAATGTTATTTTATAACCTAACGAATTGGCAACTTTTGCAACTGTCTCAAAAGCAGGGTGACCGTCTTCGGAAAGTGACTGGTACAAATTCGTGCGTGTAACACCAGCGGCTTTTGCAACGCTAGTCATCGCTTTACGAGCACGCGCAATATCGGCAAGAGCAACAGGAAGAAATTGATAATCCCTCTCTTCAAGCACTACATTCAGATATTCTTCAATGTCCTTTTCAGTTTTTAGGTAATCAAGAACCTCGAATTTTTTAGTCTTTAACATTTAAACTTCAAACTCACTTGTTGTCTCAATTTCATACATATTTATATTGTATTATATATAAGACAATAAGTCAAGTCATTTTCCCCAAATTTGTCAAAAATTAATTTTTAACCGCATACTAAACACTTGACAAGTATTAAAATATTACTATAATCTTATTCGTGAGCAAAAATAAAATACCCGAAATATGGGAGACAGAAGAAGAAAAATTATTATCCACTTTTGACTTAAAAACAAAATATAAAAATATATTTAAGATAAAATTTCAAGGATGTCAATATCTTAATAAAGATACTGGCATAAAGATTTCTGTATCAAGCGATTGTATTAATCAATGGGTAAAAAAATCTAGAACTAGAGAAAGAATAATTTTAGTACAGATTTTAGATTTACTATTAGAGAATAGCATATATAACGGATTACCATCTCAAGATAGAAAGAACAGACCAGAAATTGAGAACTATAAACATTTTCATTATCAAGCAAAAATTAATGAAACACTTTTCAACATAGAATTGAAAATAGTAAAACCTGTAAAAAGACCTCACAAGTTTTATTATTATTCAATTGAAACTGTCAACAAATAAAAAACCGCACGAAAGGGACAAGGGAAACCTGCAAAAGCAGATAAATCCCACCTCAGTCGCACGGTCTCGGCTACCGCCTATGTATAGTATCGTGAAAAAGCGTCAATATGTCAACAGTAAAAAAAGGCAATACCACCAGACCCTTACCACAGGGAATCATTCCCAAATTAGCTCAGGAAGAAATATATAGGGATCAGTTAATATCTTTCTTTTCCATCGAATTTGAGAGAGTTGACAAGGAAGCAGAGATAAGACATTGCTTTCCTTTTTTTAACGAATTTTGCTTGACAAAAAAACAATAACGAGCTATGTTAATAATGTCTTCGTAAGAACTTCAGTTCAAGAAGACCGCCACTGAATGAGGGAGGCGTTGTACCCTCATTTACCGACCCCGATCTT
>WQYB01000112.1 GCA_009781475.1 Treponema sp. | reverse complement strand
TTCTAGGTTATATTGTTGGAAGTTCAATAGTAATAATTCCATTTTCTACTATAATTATAAATAACTTATATATTAAAAATAATATTCTAAAAAATATGTAAAATAGGTATGAAAAGACAAACTGCGCATAACAGGATTGTATATACGAAGTTGCTTTCACAACTTCAATAGCCATCGAACTTTAGTTCGAGAGCGGCTCGGGCTCCTAAAAACCGCAGTCGGCGCGAGCGCCTTTGTGTGGTTTTGTCTCCGCCACAGTTAGGCAAAGGAGCTATAATGGGATGTCAGAATTTCTGCCATCCTGAGCTGACAAGGATTTTTGCGGATCTTCTATAAAACTTTTATTGATATAGATATTTTACCTGTATTATGTAATTTATTTTATCTGTAAATCAAGCTATTCAGCTTTTTCAGCATTCTCTATTTTGGGCGCGCTGCTCAGGCTTCGTACTGCTTTGCAGTACGCGCCTTCGCGCAAAACTTATCTTGTTAACTTTTTTGTGCGCCACGCCGTTTAGAAATATTTCATCCTCACGCTATGCGTGCATTACTCGGCGTCTTTTTTTGCTTCTGCGCGATCTTTGATGTCGGCGATGCCGATAAAAATTGCGATAAGACCAAACAGAATTGCCAGAACAGGAGCGCCGCCTTTAAGAAAAGCCAAAACGTCTTCTCCCCAGCCAAGTCCAAACCCGAGAATTTCTTTGGGTAAAATTGCAAAAACTGCGGCAACGATAAATACAAATCCTATAATTAATGCTTTCATTTTTTTCTCCTTATTAAAAATTAACTATTTATTTCGGGACTGTTTGATAACCATCAGGGTAAAAGCGGCAATAAAAAAAGCCATCCGTATAGTAGGCAGTAAAAATGTTATTAATGGTACTGTATCAAAGATTAATAAAAAATCACCATTAATTCCAAATAACTTTAGGACAGAATACACGGTTTCAATATATGCGACAATAATACCGAAAATAATTAACATCCACGAGGCGTCTCTTATCTTCGGCCAAAGCAAAATAGCCAAAAAAGCCGCTGCCGCACCCAGTATAAGCTGGCTGGAAATGTAGATTGTCTGCCCAATGTCCATACGAATATTATCCGATCAAATGGAAAAATATTCAAGTTATTTCCTACTCGCCCAATATAAATTATGTTATATTAGAGGTACTGGGATATTATTTTACGGATGTTTTCATACCGGGTATGAATAAATATGGAAAAAAAAGAGAAGGACAATTTATTATTCTCAAACCGGCGCGTCTTAATTGTAAACGCATTAAATGCCGCTATCGATATTTTTACTTCTCACAGTGAAAAAGAATTTGACGATGTAATAAGCAAAGCTCTAAAAACAATCACAGATGCAGCAGGGTTAGACCGTGTAGTTTTTTACCGTAATTTAAATGTTAACGGCGAAATACGTTTTGGGCAAATATACTGCTGGGACAAAGAAAAAGAAGGGCTCATTTCTTTAGACGAAGAACTGCGGATCATACCTAAAATCCCCGTATTTGATAAATGGATTTTAACATTAACAAAAGGTGATTGCATAAGAATCCGCGAAAGCGATATGTCCAAAGACGAGCTTGCATTTTTACGGGAGTATGGTGTTAAATCAATTTTGATAATACCGATTTTTTCGCACGGTGATTTTTGGGGAGCTGTCGCGCTTCAGGATCACACACATGATTTTTATTTTGATGACGGCTGCACCGATTTACTTTTTTCGGCGGCGCGAATGTGCGCAAACGCGATTATCAGGGCAGAAATGTCGAATAACGCAAACAAAGCCGTAAATGCGCTAAAACGCCGCGAAAAAATGGCAAATATGCTGAACAGGGCAGCCGTTACATTTCTTTCGCAAAGCCAGGAATCATTTGAATCGATGATGACAGATGGGGTCAGATTTATCGCTGATATGCTGGATCTGGACAGAATTTCTATATGGCGTAATTTTAAAACATTCGATGTTTTGCGTTCATCGCAAATTTACCGCTGGGACAGGGAGGCGGGCGGCACGACAGTTCCAACAGAATTTTTTAAAGATGTAACTTACGATCAACTTGCGCCAAGATGGGAGGATTTACTTGCAAAAGGAAATACGATAAACAGTCCCGCCCGTTTACTGCCAGAATCTGAAGCCGCAATGCTGGAATCATTCGGAGTTGTATCGGTTTTTATTACGCCTGTAATTTTAAATAATATTTTTTGGGGTTTTGTTTTTTTTGAAGATCGCCTGAACGAGAGATTTTTTGAAGATGACCTTGCAGAGATAATGCAATCGGCGGCGTTTTTATGCGCAAATACTGTCATACGCGCCGATATGGAAACACTTTTAAAAAGCCGCCTTGAACAGCAGGAATTAATCTCGGAAATTTCACGAAGTTTTGTATCGTCAGATGAAACGCAAAATTTAATTAATGACGCGATTGCAAAATTGGGAAATTATTATAAGGTATCAAAAGTTACCATCTTTTATATTGATTACAAAAGCGGCGATACAGATATAGCGTATCAATGGTCGGCAGATAAAAACCCTATAAACAGGGGAAAGTTTAATATGCATAATTTAATAAAAACAAGATTTCCGCAAAGGTTATACGATACCGCAACAGTACCGATTATTTCGTGCCCTGATATAAAATTAAATAATTTTGACGAATTTAAAGAATTATTTTGCGGCAACGTTAACGCATTTATCTGTGCGCCTTTATATGTAGAAGGTTTGGTTTGGGGTTTATTAACCGTAGAACAATTTCACAATCCAAGACAGTGGACAGATAACGAGAAAAATTTTATCGCGATGTCAACAAGCACAATTGCAGGAGCAATTATGCTTGACGTTTACAACACAAAATTAAAAGACGCCGTAACAAAAGTAACTGCGGCAAGCAAAGCAAAAAGCGAATTTTTATCAAACATGAGCCATGAAATGCGCACCCCCATGAATGCGATTATTAACATGACACTAATTGCAAAAGATACTTCCGATATGGAAAGAAAAACCTACGCGCTTGATAAAATAGGAGACGCATCGACTCATTTATTGGGAGTTATAAATGATATTTTAGACATGTCAAAAATAGAAGCTAATAAATTCGAACTTATGCCTGTAGAGTTTAATTTTGAAAAAATGATCGAACGTGTTTTTAATGTTATTAACTTCCGTGTAGAAGAAAAACATCAGACTCTAAAAGTAAACATAGATAAAAAAATTCCTAAAATGCTGATAGGTGACGATCAAAGAATAACGCAGATAATTACCAATCTTTTGAGCAACTCTGTAAAATTCACTCCGGAAAACGGCATCATCAATCTGGAAACGCGGTTTATTAAAATAGAAAATGAAATTTGCACCATACAAATCAGCGTAACAGATACAGGCATCGGTATAAGCAAGGAACATCAAAAAAACCTGTTTCAATCTTTCCAGCAGGCAGAATCAAATACGGCGCGTAACTACGGCGGCACTGGTTTGGGACTTTCGATTTCAAAAAGTTTTGTAGAAATGATGGGCGGAAATATCTGGGTAGAATCAAAACCCGGCAAAGGTTCGACTTTTTCTTTTTCGATAAACGTTAAATACAACCCAAACAATAACGAGCAAAAAAACGAAGAAGATCAAATTGAAGAAATAAATAAAAATGACAGTAATAACTTTACAGGGCACAGAATTTTACTCGCCGAGGATATGGAAATAAACCGCGAAATTGTATTAATGCTGCTAGAATCGACCCAGTTGGAAATTGACTGCGCAGTTAATGGAATACAAGCCGTTGAAATGTTTATTGATGAACCGCAGCGCTACGAAATGATCTTTATGGATGTTCACATGCCCGGCATGGACGGCTATGAAGCAACCCGCCAAATCCGCATCTACGAAGAAAAGTTAAAAGAAAAAAATAGGTTAGAAAATAAGTCACTGAATAATATTTCCACGAGTTTTACCGAAGGTGAAACTCGAAGGAATCCGCTTCAGCGGATTCCCATTGTCGCCATGACAGCTAACGTATTTAAAGAAGACATAAGGCACTGTATGGAAGCCGGCATGGATGACCATGTCGGAAAACCTCTGGATATCGAAATTGTTTTGAAGAAATTAAAGCATTATTTACTGAGAGCGGGGTAATTGGTTGATGTCTTGACATTGTACGCACAATGTGTTACATTTTATAAAGAGGTTAATATGTTAAAAACATCAAATTTAAACATAAGAATTGATCCCCAAACCAAGCTGGGAGCAGAGCAATTATTTTCAACTTTTGGTATCACTATATCTGATGCTGTAAATATCTTCCTGAGGCAATCACTTTTAGTAGGCGGTTTACCTTTTGAAATGAAACAACCTCGTTATAATGCCGAAACTGAAGCTGCCATACAAGAAGCAAGGGATATTATGAATGGAAAAAAAATTGTTAAAAGTTATTCCAATGCAGATGAACTATTTGCAGAATTAGATGCGGAATATGAAGCAGAATCCAATTAAAAAAAAACAGGATTATAAGGGTGTTAACTTTACATACAACCAGCCAATTCCGAAGAGATGAAAAATTAGCTCGAAAACGTAATCTAAATATATCTTTATTAAAAACCGTTATTCAAACTCTGCTGGATGAAAAACCATTAGACCCAAAATATAAAGATCATCCGCTTGTAGGAAACTATTCAGGCTTCAGAGAATGTCATATTCAACCAAATTGGTTACTGATTTATACAATAGACAAAGGAAAATTGATACTTACCGCTTCTAGAACCGGAACTCATACTGATCTTTTTGATAAAAAGAGAAATAAATAAAAACTATTCAATACCGTATTCTATAAAATATCTTTCATTTAAAAATACACTTACAACAAAATATCCTACCTGAGAAAATGTATTAAATTGTCTGTAAACCGCAAACCAATATATAGTATCATTTTTTTCAAAATCTCTTTCAAAATACGGTCTTTGTACATTTTGAATAAAAAACACTAACTTTGTTTCTTTTTGCCAGTCTACAGCCGAAGGAAATGTATATTCAACTTTATAACCAAATTGAGAAGCATTATCAGGATGAATACCAAGGGAACGCAGGGTTGATCTAAGATTAGCAATATCGTTTTCATTCAATTCGGCCGGAGGGTTAAGATAATTTGCTCTAATTCTGACAGCTCTATTATCAAAAAAACTAACTCCCGGCGGATTATTATTACTAATTGTTTCAAAATATTCAACTAATTCTTCGATATCAATTGGTGAATATGCAGGAAAATCAAAAGAAAATAGATTAGTTGCGCAGGTAAAAAATATTAATAAAATTATGATAACAGCTTTTTTCATGTTAAACCTCATTAATATTGATATGTATAATATAACATCGTTAATGGGTTTCGTCAAGAAAAAATTTTGAAAGTGGATGTAAATGGGAAAATATTTAGCTAGTTTATAAAGTGTTTGTGGAGTATACTATTAGTGACTACAGGGGGTGGTATTATGTTAAGAGTTGGAATTAGTGATTTTAAAATAACATCTAGATATTATTTTGACATAAACGGCAAATTTGAATCTATGAAATATCAAATATCTCATTATATTGATCAAAATGGAATTGAAGTAGAATTAGATGACGATAATATTTTAAATCTTGATGATATTTTTACTGACTTAATGGAATGGGCTTTTAAACTGGGAAGAGAGTCAAAAAAATTATAGATTTATTATATGGTTTGGATGTCGCAAAATTTCAATAAACACTTTTTTTTGCCAAAAAGTTGACGTTTATTCCCAGCCAAATTTGAATAAGTATTAATACTACATATTTTTCTTGCCAAGTATCGAAAAAAGTATTATTTTCGTATTAGAAAGTTTTACTTTTTAAGGATTTTATGTTATGATTGATTTAGTATTTGAATGGGATCCAGAAAAGGAACAAGACAACATTGCGGAGCATGGTGTTGGCTTTGAAGCGGCAGAGCGTATATTTTTTGATTATTTCCGCATGGAACGCCATGACGATGATTCAAGCGATTATGAAGAACGCTGGCAAACAATGGGTTTTTATGATGATGTACTTTTTGTAGTTTATACAGAACGCGGAGAAACAATCCGCATAATTTCAGCTCGGGTTGCCGAGCCTTTTGAACGGAGGATATATCATGGCAATAGTCAGGCGTACGGTTGGCAGAGAGTTAACCCCTGAAAAAGATGCTGAGCTTAGAGCACAAATAAGAGCGGCAGCTCAACGTCCTTATACATATGATCCCGACTGCCCTTTACTTACAGAAAAGCAACTGGCAGAATTTCGTCCTGTCAATTTTGACAGTATGGAAGAACGAGCGCAAGCGATGAAACAAGATGCTTCAATACCAATGAACGCATCTGTGTAGTTTATACTATCCTTACATAGGAAACATGAAAAGTTTTTATGCAAGCAATTTTACTTATCTGAAAATAATGTTTGGCTGATAGATAGAGTACCGATATTATCGCTCATACAGACCACCCCGTCATTATCAATTCTGCGCCATAACGGAACCTTGTTTAGCTGCTTTTGTATACACCAATATATAACTTTTTTATAATCTTGTGTTACTCCTATACCTTTTATATAACTGAGACCCAAAAAATCCCCTTGACAAGATATATACCGCAGTCTATACTCAAAACAGGAGAAAAATATGCTTAATCAGAGTTTAAAAACTGCGCGATTATTTTTAAACGGCAGAAGTCAAGCGGTAAGACTTCCAAAGGAATATCAATTTAACGGCGAAAATGTATATATACAAAGAGTTGGCGATGCTGTAATCCTATTTCCGGTCGATAAAGAATGGGAAGTATTCTTGCATGGGTTAAACAGTTTTTCCGACGATTTTATGTCCGAAGGAAGATCGCAGGGAACAAATCAGGGGCGGGAAGAATTATAATGTTTATGCTCGATACCAATATTTGCATTTTCATTATAAAAAAGAAATACGAACAATTGTTGGAACATCTAAAGAAAAACCGCAAGGCGGGCTTATTTATTTCCAGTATAACTCTTGCCGAACTGGAATTTGGAATAGAGAACGCAGCGCAA
Source organism: Treponema sp. (assembly GCA_009781475.1). GTDB lineage: Bacteria > Spirochaetota > Spirochaetia > Treponematales > Breznakiellaceae > WQXQ01. The sequence goes on along the minus strand of WQYB01000112.1, from coordinate 1,681 downwards.
GAATACAATGTTAGAAACCGTATAGCGCTGATGGAATTTTTATCAATTATGGAAATTAAACATTTTGATGATAATGCCGCCAAAGAATATGGTATACTTAAAAAAGATTTAAAAAACAAAAATTGCCTGATTGGACCTTTGGATATGTTGATAAGAGCCCACGCAAAATCTTTAAATATGACTCTGGTTACAAATAATACAAATGAGTTTCAAAGAATTAAAAATTTATCAATAATAGATTGGACAAAATAAAAGACATATCCCTCAAGCCTCAAACTGCTTGACAGCAAAAACAACAGTTTCTTTTAACTCGTCCAGATTTTTTCGTTTTAAAATGACCAGTTGGAAAATGGCGGATTCGATATTTATTTTAAATCTTATCTTTAACAAATTTAATAATATCCCCAGCATAAATAAGCGCTGTTTTCATATCACTTTCACTGGGATCACAACCTCCAGGATACCGCGTTCGTATAATATCAACCATAAATTTTTATCCCCTCTCTGGCTATTTTACGTTCCATTGTAGGACCCGTTATCAGCCATTGGTATCTGCTTTTTTTTGTCGTAATAATATCTACCGGTTTGGTTTTTACTTTTCTAATTGCTTTCATTATTTCAATAGATGCATCAAGTTCTCGCATTTGAATATCATCTTTTAATACCACATACAAGTCAAGGTCAGAATCCATGTGTGGTGTACCATACGCATGTGAACCAAAAAGATAAATCTGCTCAACAGGAACTGTATTTATAATGAGTTCTTTAAGTTTGTCTAGTTCTTCTTGGATTATCATGTTCATACTTAACCCCCTCAAGCCTCAAACTGTTTGACGGCAAACACAACAGTTTCTTTTAATTCGTCTAGATTTTTTCGTTTCAAAATGACCAGTTGGAAAATGGCAGATTCGATGAAGCTGTATAAATAATTATGAGCGGTTTTTACTTTCATTTTTTTAAGCTCTCCGGTTTTTATGCCGTTTATTATTATCGAAGATAAAATGCGGCGGAGTTTGACGGTTCTGCGCCGCACGCGTTCTTCGGGGTTAACGTCGCCTTTTGAAACGTGTAATAAATAATCGGTAACAACTAAAAGAAGCTGGCGGTTTTGTTCCAGCAGTTTAATAATGTTCAAAAGAATATTGGTGATTTTTTCCATGTTGTTAAGGGATTTGTCGGCGCAAATTGTGTTAATGTTTTCTTCGGCGTTTAATAAAAGCTGTTTAATGCTGAAAGTGAAAATTTCTCTTTTATTTTTAAAATAGAGGTATAAAATTGTTCTTGTTATTCCGCATCGATCTGCAATTTTTTGGAAGGTAGTGTTTTCAAAACCGTCGTCAATAAAAACATTAAGGGCTTTTTCAAGGATTTTTTTACGCCTTTTATCATGTTCAACCGTAACTGCCATTAAAACTCCCCGTTAATAAATCATTTATTCATCTATAATACTTCATATTGATAAAAATAGGAAGGAATTGCGCCGTTACTAATTTCACGGCAGGTGTCTGCTTTTTTTCCGTAAAAACTTTCAAAGCCGCTGTGGTCAGTTATTACGGCAAGTTTCCAGCCGGGAAAACCCTGCCGCATCAAAGCCATCTGCTGATAAATCTGCTCCGCCAAAGCCTGGTCGCCAAGTCTCTTTCCGTAAGGCGGGTTTGTAAGAATGAAACCATTTGGTTTG
>WQYB01000111.1 GCA_009781475.1 Treponema sp. | reverse complement strand
CCAAGGTTCATCTCCTGCTTCTATCGGGATTTGTCCGTCAACTTTTACCCATTCGGTTTTTACTGCCAAAGTTTCTGCGGCGGCGCTTTCGCCAAAACGATCCCATGCTTCTTTTAAAGAATCACTGCCATATAAACAAAGTTCGATGCGATCTGTAACCGATAACCCCTGCTCTTTTCTGGCATTTTGTATACCGCGGATTAAATCCCTAACATCGCCTTCCATGGAAAGCTCTCTTGTAATTTCTGTGTCCAGTCCTACTGTAAGAGTTCCCTCGTTTAAAACTCGCAGGTTGGCTTTTTCATTTCTGCGGATGTCAAGTTTGTCTAATGTTATTTCAAGAGTACGTTTACCATTTTCGCCTGTAATATCAATCGAAAGAGAAGCTCCCTCCATAACGCTTTGAATTTCGGCATGGCTTAACGCTTCTATACAAGCGGCGGCGGCTTTCATGTCTTTTCCAAGTTCTTTACCAAGCACGCGGAAGTTTGCCTTTACTTCGTATTCAACCAAATCTTCTTCGTTATCGGAAAAAATGATTTCTTTTACATTGAGTTCTTCGCGGATAATGTCTGCCATTTCGATAAGTGATTTTTTTTCATCCTGATTTCGCGTAACAAGTTCCGCCTTGCGAAGAGGCTGTCTCATTTTAATATTGTACTGCGATCTTAGAGAACGTCCGATTGAAACAGCAGACATTACTGATGCCATACGAAGTTCCAATGCTTTGTCGCGCCTTTTTTCTGCCGGTATTGGAAAGTCCGTCAAGTGAACTGATTCTTTTTCGCCTTCCAGCCTAAGGTTGCGCCAAATTGCGTCTGTTGTAAACGGCATAAAAGGAGCTGCGATAGTTATTAATGTTTTAAGAGCTTCAAAAAGAGTGCCGTACGCTTCCAGTTTGTCGCTGTCATTTTCCGATCGCCAAAAACGGCGGCGCGAACGGCGAATATACCAATTATTTAATAAATCGATAAAGCGCAAGATAGGATCGATTGCTTTGCTAAGATCGTAAGCGTCTAACGCATTGCCCGTTTTTTCTACAAGTGTTTGTACTTCAGAAAGTATCCATTGATCTAATGGATTAACAGGATTTTCCGGCGCTTGCTGCGCTGTTACTTTATCGATATTCGCATAAGTTATAAAAAAGCTGTACGCATTCCAAAGCGGGATGATGATGCTTTTCATAACTTCGCGTACACCTTCGTCGCTGTAACGCAAGTCATCTGCTTTTACAACGGCAGAATGTACCAAAAAAAGCCGAAGAGCATCTGCGCCGAATAAATTAATTACTTCGTTTGGATCTGTATAGTTACGAAGGCTTTTACTCATTTTTTTGCCGTCTGTCGCAAGCACAAGTCCGTTTACTACACAGTTTTTAAATGCCGGCTTTTTAAACAAAGCAGCGGCAAGAACAGTAAGTGTGTAAAACCAGCCGCGTGTTTGATCAAGTCCTTCGCTGATAAAATCCGACGGAAAGTGAGCTTCAAAAAATTCCTTGTTTTTAAAAGGATAATGATTTTGTGCATAAGGCATTGCACCTGATTCAAACCAGCAATCAAGAACTTCGGGTGTACGTGTCATTTTTGATCCGCACTTACACGGGATTGTAATTTCGTCAACAAAATGTTTGTGAAGGTCGTCAGGGTAAACACCTGAAAGCTCTTTTAATTCGCTGCGGCTGCCTACACAAATTGTCTTTGCACATTCGGAGCATCGCCAGATTGGAATCGGGTTACCCCAATAACGGCTGCGGCTTATTGCCCAGTCACGAGCACCTTCCAGCCACTTGCCGAATCTGCCGTGTTTTATATGTTCGGGAACCCAGTAAACCTGATTGTTTACATCAATCATGTCCTGTTTTATTTTTTCTACACTGACAAACCACGAACCTACAGCGCGGTAAATTAGCGGACTTGAACAGCGCCAGCAATGCGGATAAGCGTGAAGTAACTGATCTCTTTTTAAAAGTTTATCTTCAGCTTTTAATTTTTCGATAATTGCTTTGTCTGCATCTTTTACAAAGAGTCCTGCAAAGTCGGTTACTTCGGATGTAAACTTACATTCGGCATCGACAGGGCATATAACGGGAATACCTGTTCCTTTTAAAACACGCGCATCATCTTCGCCGAAACCCGGAGCGGTATGCACAATTCCTGTGCCGTCTTCTGTTGTAACAAAATCCCCAAGAAAAACACGGAAGGCGTTAGGTGTATCAGAAAAGTAAGGCAAAAGCGGTTCGTATGAAAGACCTGCAATTTCTGAACCTTTTTTCTGCCAAATAATTTTGTAACCGTTAGCTGCATTTTCAAGTTCGCTTTTAAAATAAACGCCAAGGCGCGCAAGTGCAAGGATGTAATTACAATTAGCAGATGTATCTTCTATTAAAACATAATCGATATCAGCACCCATTGTAAGAGCAAGGTTAGAAGGCAATGTCCAGGGAGTTGTAGTCCACGCAAGCAAATAAGTGTTAGGGGGCGTTGCGGGGGTTTCCCCCGCTGAGGGGGGAAGCGGAGAACCAGGGTTCGAAGCGTGGGGGGAGACTTCCCCCCTTACTTTAAATTTTACTGTTATCGCAGGATCATGCACATCTTTATATCCGCCAAGGTTAAGCTCGTGATTGGATAAAACAGTAGCGCAGCGCGGGCAATACGGCAGGATGTAATGACCTTCGTAAAGCAATCCTTTATCCCAAAGGGATTTCATTACCCACCAGATTGTTTCCATGTAATCCGGTTCCATTGTTTTATAATCGTTATCAAAATCAACCCATCTTCCAAGACGTGTAATTGTAGATCGCCATTCTTTCACATAACGCAAGACAGACGCGTGGCATGCTTCGTTAAAATTGGCGATGCCGAACTGTTCGATTGCGGTTTTTGATGTAAGATTTAATTCTTTTTCTATTAAATTTTCGACAGGTAATCCGTGGCAATCCCAGCCGAAACGCCGCTCTACTTTTTTACCTTTCATGCACTGGTAACGGGGTATTATATCTTTTATTGTACTTGGAACAAAATGACCAAAGTGCGGCAACCCTGTAGCAAAGGGAGGACCGTCATAAAAAACAAACTCCTTTGCATCTTTGCGCTGTTCAAGTGATTTTTCAAAAATTCGGTTTTCTTCCCAGAATTTAAGGATTTCTTCTTCAAGTTTAGGAAAATTTACCTTTGCATCAACGGATTTATACACATTTCTCTCCTGATATGTAGTTAATATAAATATGACATAAAAGGAGTTTTTTGCAAAGAAGCTATTTAAAGAAATAAAACCGCAAGCTGTACGAAATTAAATTATTTCTTTTCAATTAATATCCGTGTTGCTTCTATTGCAACTTTTATAGCGGCTTCTGTATCATGGCAGTGAGGATTGGAAAGAGATGCTTTTTCACGTTCCTGGTTCCACACTACATTTAAAACACAGCCGGCACGTGCTCCTAACACCTGGCTAACAATGTATAAAGATGCGCTTTCCATTTCAGAAGCAAGGCAGCCGGCTTTTTTCCAGGCTTCCCATTTGTTGTTTAACTCAAAAGATGCAGGCATGCGATTTGGGCTGTGCTGTCCGTAAAATGAATCTTTGCATTGAACAATTCCTGTATGCCATTTTTGCTCCAGTTTACCGGCGGCTTCAACAAGAGCGTTGGTTACTTCTAAATCGGCGACAGCAGGAAATTCTATTGGAACATATTCACGTGTTGTTCCTTCCTGCCGGATCGCGCCTGTAGCAATAACTACATCTCCGCCCATAACGGGAAGAGCAATGCCGCCGCATGTTCCAACCCTTATAAAAGTCTTTATACCTGTTACAAAAAGTTCTTCGATGGCTATGGCAGTTGAAGGTCCGCCCATTCCGGAGGAAATAATCATTACTGTTTTTCCTGCAAGTTCACCTAACCAAGTTGTATACTCACGGTTTTGGCAAAAAAAACGAGGGTTATCAAGATAAGAAGCAATTTTTTCTACCCTTCCCGGATCACCTGGCAAAATAGCAAACTGCGCCTTATGACTGCCGTCAAATCCTATATGATATTGTTTTTCCATTTTTTCCTCCTAATTAAAAATTATGCGGCATTTTGTGTTAAAGCGCCTGACATATATAAACCCAGTTCTTTATATGTTACTTCTTTTGGATTAATATCAGCAACAATTTTTCCTTCATACATAACAAGAATTCTATCGCTTATATCCATAACTTCATCAAGTTCAAATGAAACTAAAAGCACTCCTTTACCCATATCACGCTGAACTGCAAGCTGCTTGTGTATATATTCACAAGCGCCTACATCCAACCCTCTTGTCGGCTGAACTGCCATTAAAAAATCACATTCTCTTGATATTTCTCTTGCGATAATCGCTTTTTGCTGATTACCGCCTGACATGCCTCGAACAATAGTTTTTACTCCGTTTGCGCATCTTATATCAAAATCATCCGTTAAATTTTCAGCAAACTTGTATATCTCATTAAATTTTAAAAACCCGTTGTTTTGAAACTTCATTGAATTATAATTTTGCAAAACAAGATTGAAAGCAAGATTATAATCCAACACAAGTCCGTGTTTATGCCTGTCTTCCGGAATATGCGCTAAAGCTCTTGAGCTAATATCTTTATGTGTAATTTCATTTTCTCCCAAAAATATTCGTCCGCTGTTTATTTTAATCATTCCTGCAAGAGCCAAAACAAGTTCCTGCTGTCCATTTCCGTCTATCCCTGCGATACAGACAATTTCACCGCTGCAAACTTCAAAACTGGCGTTATCCACAAGAGCTTTACCGTGATGTTGATTTTTTACAGTCAGATTTTCCGCTTTTAAGATTGTTTTACCTTTCTTTTTTTTATTTTTTTTGAAAGAAAAATTAATCTTTCTGCCTACCATCATTTCTGATAATTCTTCTTTAGAAACTGAGGCAACATCAACTGTTCCTGCGCATTTTCCTTTTCGTAAAACTGTGCATCGATTTGCAATTTTTTTTATTTCATCAAGTTTATGCGTAATAAACAAAATTGATTTACCTTCTGCAGCCAGATTTTTCATTATACGCATTAATTCATCTGTTTCCTGAGGAGTTAAAACGGCTGTCGGCTCATCAAAAATTAATATTTCATTTTCACGGTATAACATTTTAATAATTTCAACACGCTGCTGCATTCCTACTGTTATGCCGCCTACAAGAGCATTAATATCTATATCAAGTTTATACCGCGTGGACAATTCAATTATTTGATTTTTTGCGTTTTCATATTTTAGAATACCGTGTTTTACCGGTTCTGCTCCAAGAATAATATTTTCCAGAACTGAAAGATTATGAACAAGTTTAAAGTGCTGATGAACCATGCCAATCCCGTGTTTTTTCGCATCATTTGGTTCATTGATAAAAACTTCTTTTCCGTTTTTTTTAATTGTTCCCTTTTCACATTTATAAAGACCAAAAAGAATACTCATTAATGTTGATTTCCCGGCTCCATTTTCGCCCAACAATGCGTGAATTTCACCTTTTTTAAGCTGAAGAGTTATATTGTCGTTGGCGATAACACCAGGGAAAACTTTGGTAATCCCGTTCATTTCTATAATGAATTCCATGACTTAATTATAGAATATGGAAGAAAAGTATTTTTGTCAATATTAAAGAAAGCATATATAAACAAACTTTTAAAATTGAAATGTGTACTTTTTTAAGGATGCAAGAACCTTAATATAGATGCTGTAACATTATTCCATTTTGTTATTTCTACTTTTATATTATATTCATTAATTACTTCATTTATATTTAATTCGTTATTTATGTTAATACTATATCTTAAATATAATGTTGTTTTCTTATTACCTCTTTTATATTCACTAATTATTATATTTATTTCTTCTTGTGTAATATTTCTCTTAGTAAATCCAAAAGTATAATTTATATATTGACTATTATTTTCCATTTCTATCGAATCACTTAATTTTGATATATATTCTACCCCACTTATTACATAATACACTCTATTAAACATTCTATTTACATCTATAAAAATATCTGTTTCTTCTTTATTTAATTTAATTTCATAATCTCCTATTTTAATTGATCCTTCAATAAATTCAAATTTTTCAATTTGAGACAATGTATCTTTATTATGAGTTATGGATATAAAATAATCATTATCACCTGATTTTATTAATGAAATAAATGGATCTGGAATAGTTCTATTAAATATAGTTTCATTTGGATTATTAAACCTAAAATTATATGTTTCCCAAGTAGTACAATTGGAAAAAATAACAATTATAAAACAATACATAATTATATTTTTAATCATATTTTTATAATACATCATAATATTTTAAATTGTCAATATATTCTCAACTTCGCCTAATGTTCAGGTTGTATATGACGGTTTGACAACCCGAATAAGCGAAACCGCCAATGCGAAGCTTTGAGTTTTGCAGGGTTGCCAAACTTCGATTTTTCACAGCCCAAGCCTCTCTCATCGCAGCGTACGTATACAATCCTGTTATATGTACTTGTACATAATATAATTAAAAACCTCTATTACCTAAATCATTAATAATACTAAAATAAATATCAGGTATACTAATTCCAGATATTTTCTTATTTTTATAACCAAGTATTTCAGCGTGTGATATCCCACCTTCAATCTTCATAAAATTATTTCCCCATTTTGAAGAATAACTACATACAAAACCATCATTTTCTCCGAATTTTAATTTTAAATATAAATGTGTATAAAAAAACATTAAATCATCAAAAGAATTTCTCATTATAGTATAAAAACTTTGATAATACACATTATTATCCATAATGATATTTTCATTAAATTCTTTCATTTTTTCAGTAGTTAATTGATAATTTACATTATACATATCAGGATTTATATCACCATATAATTTTCCAAATATTTTAAGTGCAATTTTAGTAATTCCAAAATGAATAATTGGTATCTTATATATTAAATCAGCCAATTCAGAACCATGATGAGGTGTAGATAATGTCGTTAAACTTGCAATTTTGTTTCCAAAATCATATTTCCAAATTAAATAACGTGAATCTATTCCACCTTTTGAATGAGCAATTATATTAACTTTTTCTGATTTTGTTTCAATTAATATTTTTTCTATATTTTCTTTTAATATTTTAGCATTTGATTCACAACTACCCCACGAATCTGTATTTCCAAAAAATACTTTAATGCCATTTTGCTTTAATATTTTTGGAATTCTACCCCAAAAACTAAAATATCTAAATCGATCATGAGCTATAATTCCATGTACAAATACAATTGGATATTTTAATTTCATATTTTTATCCATATATATATTAATAATACATTCTTTTTTCATAATTTAACCTATAATATTAAATATTATCTTTATTGTCAAGTGTTTATATCAATAATTCTACCCAATTTCGCTTAATATGTTTTGTGTGCGGTACAGGCGTATTACATTATTTTTTATTATATTTTAATTTTATATTAAAACAATCATTTATATGGATTATTTGATGTCTTGTTATTGGCATCATAATTAATCCCAATATATTCTTTTTACCCCAAAAATCTAATAACCACATTGAATCATTAACAATTCCACCATTTAATTTTATATTTTCCAATTGGGATTTTTCAACTTTTCTTTTCATGTCTATATTTTTTAATTTCTCAATAATTTTTTTTGTTGATTTTCCAATATTATTCCTATATTTTAATAATTCCTTAATTGAAATATTTTTATTAAACATTTCAATTTCAGAATATGTCATTACATTTCCTGTGTCCTTTATTTTTATATTTAATTTTTTTTGTAATTCTGTATTAAATATTGTTTCTTTATTTCCAATTAATAAATTAGAAACAATATCCTCTATTCGAGTAATATGCCATATATTCCATAAAATTGATGTTTCCTTCTTCGATATTATTTTATAAGTTTCGTCTTTTAAATTTTCCAATAATTTATTAAATATTGTCTCTGTTGTATTTTTATATACTGTTTTATCGTGTATAGAACTATGCATTTTTATTAATAGACTTATACCATTATTAAATGTTTTTTCATTTGATAAAGAAGCAAATAAATTCTTTTGATTCGTATTCCATTCTCTAATATTAACTTTTTCCATAAAAACCTCTATTCACATTCTATAATAATATACAAATATTTGCAATACATTAATAATCATATTTACATAATCCAAACATCATATCCTTTATTTCGCTTAACGTTCTGGTTGTATATGACGGTTTGGCAACCCGAATAAACGAAACCGCAGATTTTGCAGGGTTACCAAACTTCGGTTTTTCACAGCCTAACCGTTCATCGCAGCGTACGTATACAAGCCTGTTAGGCGAAGTAAATATTTCTAATACCACCATCTAAATCTATAAAAAAAATTATATTCATATTCATAGCATATTATTTTGAAAGGTGTTTCTTCAACGATCAATTGTCCATCATCAAATTTATATATTAATGTTAAAATTACATCAATGGAATCATTTAATTCCATATTATTAAAATGTTTTTGATAATTATTATGTCTTAATTTTACGATTGGGTTAATAATATTTAAAGGATATTTTAATCTTTTGTTTTTTACAAGATAAATAAATTCATTTCCTTTATTTATACTTAATTCTTCTAAATATAAATATTGGGAACCTCTAAAAACTATAGCTGAAAAACAAGAAACATGCTATCCTAAAAAGTATGAAACAACAAGGATTTTTTGACGAAAACGATCGGTTAAAAGAATTAAGCGAGCTAGGTGAT
>WQYB01000110.1 GCA_009781475.1 Treponema sp. | reverse complement strand
GAACGGCATTCACATCATCGATCTGCAAAAAACGATTCAATCAATTAAAGACGCTTATGAAGCGGTAAGAAGAACCGTAGCAGCGGGTAAAACCGTGCTTTTTGTAGGAACCAAAAAACAGGCGCAGCAGGCTGTTCAAAAAGAAGCCGAACGCTGCGGAATGTTTTTTATTAACAACCGCTGGCTCGGCGGTATGCTTACGAATTTCGTAACAATTAAAAAATCACTTCTGCGTTTAAAAAAGCTCGAAAAAATGGAAGTAGACGGCACTTTCGAAAATCTTACCAAAAAAGAAATTGCCTCGCTTGGCAAAGAACGCATTAAACTGCAAAAAAACCTTGGCGGTATCAAAGAAATGAAAGAGCTGCCGGGTATTCTTTTTATTATCGATACAAGAAAAGAAGCAATCGCAGTCGCCGAAGCAAAAAGACAGGGCATCCCCATTGTCGCTGTTGTTGATACAAACTGTAACCCCGACGGTATCGACTACCCCATCCCCGGTAATGATGACGCAATCAGAGCGATTACTCTTTTTACACAGATCATTGCAAACGCCGTTGTAGAAGCTGATAACGAAGTCGGGCTTAAGATCATCGAAACACTCGGCGATGAAGATGAAGATATGGAAGGTCTAATGAACGACATGTCCAGAAAAGAAGAAGACAGAGAAATCGATATCGAAAAATACACAACCGAAGAAGCATACAGAGCCGCAAAAGCGGATGAAGAAGTTGAAGAAGATGATGATGAGGAAACTCAGATCAAGGTTGATGTTGATAAGGTGTATAAGGAATAAGGAGAAATTTATGGCTGATATATCTGCTGCCGATGTAAAAAAACTTCGGGAGAAAACAGGCGCAGGAATGATGGAATGTAAAAACGCACTTGTCGAAAATGACGGCGATTTTGCAAAAGCGGAAAAACTTTTAAAAGAAAAAGGGCTTGCCGCTCTTGAAAAAAGAGCAGGACGAGCAACAAATAACGGTAAAGTTTTTATTAAATTGAAAAGCGACGGTTCATCCGCCGCGTTAGTTGAACTAAACGCTGAAACAGACTTTGTTGCAAGAAACCCTGATTTTATCGCGTTAGGCGAAACAATCGCAGACAAGGTTCTTTCGCAAAACATTAACGAACCCAATGACGAACTTAACGGTTTGGTGCAAGACTTGGCTACAAAAATCAGGGAAAACATGGGTCTTAAAAGACTTTGCCAGATTAAAGCGTCTTCCAATGAAAGTCTTACACAGTACATTCACGGAGACGGCAATATCGGCGTAATAGTAAAATGTGAATCCGATAAACCTGAAATCCTGAAAGACGAAGAAGTTAAAAACTTTATATTCACACTTGCATTGCATATTGCAGCATTTAATCCTGTCGCAATCGACCGCACCAAAGTTGATCAGGCTTGGCTTAAAGAACAAGAAGGCATTTTCAAAGTGCAAATGGATCAGGATGAAAAACTTAAAGGTAAACCGGAAAATGTTTTAGCAGGAATTTTACAGGGTAAGATAACAAAGTACTTAAGCGAAATATGTTTCATGGAACAAGGTTATGTAAAAGACGAAAAACTTACTGTCGCTAAAGCTATCGAAGAATGTGCAAAAAAAGCCGGAGCCAAACTTACCGTAAGCGATTACATTTACTACAGAGTAGGCGCGGAAGGTTAGGTTATATGCAGGATGTAATATCTTCTAACGAAGAAAGAATGAAAAAAACAGTGGCAAGTCTTAAAGAAGGGTTTGCCACTCTAAGAACAGGGCGGGCTTCGGCTTCCCTGTTTGACAGAATTCGTGTTGATGCCTACGGAGAAAAATCGCCTCTTAATCAGATGGCAAATATTTCAATTCCCGAAGCGCGCCTAATTGTTATTCAACCCTGGGATAAAGGACTTATCACAGAAATTGAAAAAGCGATTAGATCGTCAGAGCTTTCATTAAATCCATCCAATGACGGTAAAGTAATCCGCGTATCAATTCCGCCTCTTACAGAAGAGCGGCGCAAGGAACTTGTAAAGGTAGCAAAAAATCAGGCAGAACAATCAAGGGTTGCAGTCCGTAATATCCGCAGAGACGGAAATGACGAACTTAAAAAACTTTTAAAAGATTCAAAGATTACCGAGGATAATGAAACAAAAGGCGCTGATGAACTTCAAAAACTAACAGACAATTATATCAATCAGATAAATAAAGTTCTTGAAGAAAAAGAAAAAGAAATAATGGAAGTGTAATGAACACTGTTATCCCTGCTCATGTCGGCATTATCATGGACGGAAACGGACGCTGGGCGCAAAAGCGCTCTTTAGTCCGTACGCAGGGACACCTTGAAGGGCTTAAAGCTGCAAAAAGAGTTGTAAAAGCGGCAAGTGACATCGGCATAAAATACCTGACTCTCTATACATTTTCAACAGAAAACTGGAAGCGTACTGCCGAAGAAGTTGGTTTTATTATGGGACTTATAAAACAGTACCTTCGCTCGGAAATGGAATTCAGCATTAAAAATAAAATCAGGGTGCGCCATGCAGGTGATTTTACAGGGCTTCCGTCAGATATTCAAAAAGAAATTTCTGATACAATTTTGGAAACTGCCAAGTTTGACGGTATGCAGGTAATTCTTGCCATTAATTACGGCGGAAGGGATGAGATTATACGCACTATACGCAGACTTGTAAAAAATCATCCTGATATGGAAAATATCAGCGAAGATGAAATCAGCGCAAACCTTGATAATCCCGATATACCTGACCCGGATTTAATTATCAGAAGCGCAGGTGAATACAGAACAAGCAATTTTCTTTTGTGGGAAAGTGCCTATTCGGAATTGTATATTTCTGATAAACTATGGCCAGAGTGGGAAAAACAGGATTTAGAAGATGCAATTACCGAATATAATAAAAGGAACAGACGTTACGGTGGTTTATGATTGATGGTAAAGTAAAAAAAATAATTGAACGATTATTAATATTTCTTCTTGGCGTTCCGGCTGTAGCCGCACTTGTACTCTTTCTTCCGTATAAAAATAATCTGGTTTTAAATTTTGTAATCGTTTTCTTTTCCGGAATCGGCGCAATTGAATTTTCATCGATGCTGGTAAAAAAACAAATAAATATTTCAAAAGCTGAAAGTTTTATACTTGGCGCTCTGGCTCCTTTGGCTGTTACATTAAAGGTAAGTTTTGGATTAAGCGAATTAATAATTCCTGTAATTCTTATGGCAGCGGCAGGATGGGCTTTAATGTCCAGAATATTTACAAAATCAGATATAGAAAATATTACTAATAAAATAATAGGAAGTTTTTCTTTAATTATATATCCCGGTTTATTTATGTGCTGGGTAATTTTCATGTGCGAATGGCAAAACCCCGGCGCTGTTCTTTTATTTTTATTTATCACTTTCGGCAGTGATTCAGTTGCATGGCTTTTCGGCACATTACTCGGTAAAAATAACCGCGGAATAATTGCAGTAAGCCCGAATAAAAGTATAGCGGGTTTTATCGGCGGATTAATTGGTTCTGTTCTTGTCGCAATCGGCGCACTTTTATTATTCCCGCAAATATTTCCAATACATTGTATTGAATGCTTTTATCTTCCCAACTATTTAATTTTAGTTTCTATCGTTGGTTTATGTACAGGAATTGCTGCCGCTCTTGGAGATTTGGCAGAATCTGCAATAAAAAGAAGCTGCGATTTTATAGATTCAGGAAATTCCGTTCTTGGAAGAGGCGGCGTTCTTGATTCAATCGATTCAATCGCCGTTGCCGCTCCTGTTTTTTATATGTTGTTTTTTTTGTTTTTTACCTTGTAATGAAAAAAAAACGAATTGCAATTCTTGGAGCTACAGGTTCAATCGGCAAAAGTTCTCTGGATATTATTTGCCGTGACAGTGAAAACTTTGAAGTAGTACTTTTAAGCGGTCACTGCTGCCGTGAAAAACTTAATGTTATATCAAAACAATTTCCATCTGCTGTTACTGTTCTTACAAGTGAAGAAAGCGGAAAAGAAAAATTACTAAAATCAGTTTTAGAAACAAAACCTGACATCACAATAAACGGTATATCAGGAGCTGCAGGACTGGAACCTTCGATTGCAGCAATAAATGCAGGGAGTCATCTTGCACTTGCCAACAAAGAAACAATTGTTATGGCAGGAGAATTGGTAATAAAACTGGCAAAAGAAAAAAATATAAATATAATTCCAGTAGACTCCGAACACTCCGCAATATTTCATTTGTTAAAATCATTTACACAAGATAATTTAATAAGCGAGATAATCCTTACTGCTTCGGGGGGACCTTTTAGGAATAAAACATTACAGGAACTTGAAAAAGTAACATTACAAGAAACACTAGCCCACCCTACCTGGAACATGGGGCAAAAAATTACAATCGACAGCGCTTCGATGGCAAACAAAGGGTTAGAAATTATCGAAGCCTGTATTTTTTTTAACATGCCGATAGATAAAATAAAAGTAGTAATTCACCCGCAAAGTATTGTACATTCCATGATTCGTCTTTGTAACGGTGTAATTTATGCACAGCTTTCAAAACCGGATATGCGCCACCCCATTCATGACGCAATTTATTTTCCAAATACTACTCCTTCATCATTGGAACCTCTTAACTTTGACTGCCTTACATTGGAATTTTTTAAACCTGATACTCAGAAATTTCCTATGTTAACATTTGCACAAGAAGCAGCAAAAAAAGGAGCACTTTACCCCTGCGCTTACAATGCTGTAAACGAAGAAGCTGTTGCCGCTTTTTTAAATCAAAAAATCAAGTTTACTGACATACCTAAAATAACAGAGCAGGTTTTACAATCAGACTGGACAGGTGATTGTATGAATTTGGAAACGGTGCTTGAAGCGGATAAAAAAGCAAGAGAAATATCCAAAGAATTGGTTAAAAAGTAACTCGGATTTTCATAAATAAATTATTTTTGTTCTTAGTTTTTCATCGGTATAATTTGCCAGATGTCTTCCTGAGTTTCCGTGTATTACGGAATTAATTCCACGTTCTCTGTAAGCTTTCTTTAGCTGTTTTATTCTTCTTGCGCTTAGTTTTAACTTTCTTGCAACTTCAAGAACTGTGTATTTACCTTCTACTGCTCCCTGGATATAAGCGAGTTTTCCTGCTGTTTCTTTGCTCATGGTATATTTCATCCTCCTATTTTAACAAGGGGGGTGCAATTTTCTCTCGTGAATTTGACCCTTTTAGGGGTGAAATATTCGCTCGTTATTGACATTTTTTAATATAAGTATTGTCAATTAATACAACTTATGCTATTCTAATAATACGTTTATAGGTTAAATTGTCCTTTAATTAGGATAATTTACTATAAGGGGGCCCCCAAATTTTTATGCGGGGGCATTTTTTTTTAGGATTTGAAGTATGCTTATTAATATCCAGTATCCTATTATTAACTTTAATAATTTCATAGATAATGAAGATCAAAAAATGTTTTTTAACCCTATATTACAAGTTCAACCTGGTAATTATTTAAAAAATTTTGGCAAAAAAATAGAAAGAGCCCATAAAGATGGAATATATGTAAATGCGTACAGAGCAATGCGGTATAATGCCAATCCATGTCGTTGTTCTATCGAAGTTATTGATACTAAAATAATCCCAAAAGGTAAATACAGATTTTTTTCTATACATGAAGTCGTTTCATACTTTTCTATTGGTATTAAATTTGTAAGCCATAAAATGAATTGTATAATACTTGGCAATATCAAAGATTTTTTAACTGAGGTTTTAAATATAGAAATGGTAATCCCTAAAGGTAATATAAAACAAAAAAGAGATGGAAATATTGGATTAATTAAAACAAAGTTAAAACAAGCAGGAGAAATTCTAAAACCCCTTTATTTTTATACAACTACCCGTAAAGATTATTTAGCTGGTATAAATGTTCAGAATATATCCACTTATACTCCGCTTATTATTTTGAAATATGATAAAATTAAAAATATTCCAAACAATTTTAGAAAAGTTCAGATTGGTAACGGTCTTTGCGTTCATTACAAAAAAATAAAAATTAGTGGTAAAAAGAGTGATGATGATAAATACTTTTTTTTGTGGATGATAAGGAATGATAAATCCAGAAAAAAAAGAATAAACGATCTGTGCATTTGCATATCTCGTATGCACCGTGAGGTAGAAGGAGCAATAAAAGTAGCTAATCATCTTGTGCATGCACGCAATCAAAATGATTTAAACTTTGATAAAATTTTATTTTTTCTAAAAAATAGTATAGAATGGTTACAACAAAAAAAATTATATAATTATAATATAAAAAATCTTATATTTTCTGCATATGGAATTAATATTGATGCAAACTCCAAGGAATATAAAGAACTTATGAAAAACCTTAACAGTAAAACAGAAAACATACAAAATAAAAATCGTTTTATGTTGGAAATTTCAAAAGGAGTTAATAATGTCTTAGAAGGCAAAATTACTATTATATCTATAATAAAGAAGGTTGTGTTCTTCATTCTTCTTTTTATTTTAGTCACACCAATTGTGGCTGTTATCATGTATCTTGTAATATTAAATATTTTTCCCCAGGAACAAAATCCTAATGCTGTTAAAGATATACTTGCAATAATTGGTGGCATAGGAGGATTAATAACCGTAGCAATAACAACAGCAAAATTCTTGCTCGAAATGAAACAAAAACATAATGAAAAAGATAAGTAAGAGTATAAATAAAAGAACTTGTTGAAAGGCATAAGGAGCCATAACTAAAAATGTGTAAAACGCAATACTGCTAAGGAGGCAAGTATGGCAATTACAAAAGAAATATTAGATGAACTATTGAAAGACTGCAATAGTCATGATGAGTTCTACGGTCCGAACAGGTTTGTAAAACAACTTAGTAAATCTCTCATCTAAAGAATGATGCAGGCGGAACTAACCGAGCAACTCGGTTATGAAAAAGCGAACCTGGCGAAAAAGAAACAGAGAATCGCCGTAACGGAAAAACAACAAAGACCCTGAGAACAGATCATTGACCAATGGAAATCGAAGTCCCAAGAGATCGAAACGGCGAGTTTAAACCAAAAGTAATACCAAATCTGGTAAGAAAATAACGAAGAGTTATGCTTAACTCCATAGGAGTTTTATATAATCTGTAGAATGTCGTCAATCTTAAACGTTAAATGACATATTGACAATATTAAGCGAATATAACGATATATTGACTGTGCTAGATATTTATGATATAATGTTTTGTAGAATGAAATGGACTTAAATTCAAATATGTTATTATTTATAGTTATACAAAAGGAGTTTTATTGAAAAATATTTATTTTATAGAAAATATAATAAAAACTCAAAACGATAATTTTTGTTTGGTTGCACTTTTTAACGCCTCTTTATTTTTAGAAAACAAACAACTTGAAAATAATTCTTATTTTGCTGTCCAGCAAATATCAAATAGTCTAGTTAGAGATGTCAATGAAGGATCATTTTATTTTTTTGAGACTAGTGAAAATAGTTTTCGAAAAGCAAACTTTACTTCTACTGCAAAAAGTTTTATTTTTCAAAACGCTCTGGTTAGAAAAAGGCTAATTAATAACATTACAAAACAGCTTAGCAAATCATCAAGTGTTGATGAAGAATTTGTAAGTTATCATGTAAATGTTGGTCATGGAAATTGTAGCTTTCTAGTTGAAAAAAATACAAAAAGTATTTGGCTTGTTGATTGCTCAAATTATGACTTCCTTAATAAAACGTATTATCAGACAAACATTGATATGTGTATTAATCGTATAAAAGAAAGATTTTCCTTAATAGATATTCATTTAAAGAAAGTATTCATTACGCATCCTCATTTTGATCATTATTCAGGGATTGAAACACTTATAAATAATAAATATATTGATTCATCAACCAATTTTTATTTAAATCCATATTATCATTTTTCAAATCCGAAATGGAATAATCTTTTAAACAGAATAGATAAATTAGGTTCTATGATTATTGAACCAATATCACCAAATTCATCCTCAACTATAGAAATTTTATACCCAAAAAACAGAGTAATTGCGAATAATAGATCAAGTTACATGATACCTGGCTCAATAATTCAGCCAAAAATCAATAATACTTCGATCGTATTTGCTGTTAAATCTGTAAATAATACTTTTTTGTTCACTGGAGATATAGAAACTGATGCATGGGATATAGTTGATAGTTGCTATCCGTATTTACATAATTGTAATTATTATACAATATCCCATCATGGAAGTGATAATGGGCATATAAGAACCAAATGTCTCTCAAAGGGTATTTCAATTTCAACTGTTTCAGATTGCTTTAATAGAAATCATCGAGGTAAATCAGTTCAACCGATATTAATGGGAAGGGACAAAGCATATTCAGGGATATATTCATCAAACGTAATAAACGATTTTAATAAATTTAAAAAACCAATTGTATATACAGAAACTGCCCCACATTTTGTAGAAATTGAATGGAATTCAAATAATGTATGTAGGATATAGAAACCTCGCATTCAAGCAGCAAGGCAATGAAAAAGCTAAGAAGATGAACGCTGGATACACTAACATATCTGTTGTTAAAAACAGCCATAGAAGCCTGCGTGGATTTTCGCTCACGGTTACAAAACAGATACACGTTTCCGCCGAACCCGTAATTTTTTATGTGTAAAACGCAAAATTATCATAACGGGACTCTGTCTCCGTAAATGATCGCAAACTGGTTTAACGCCTCACCCCAATTTCTAATAGGCATTGTCCACCTTTTAGAGATTCTGCGCAAGATCATAAAAATTAAT
>WQYB01000109.1 GCA_009781475.1 Treponema sp. | reverse complement strand
ATTAACAAATATTCGGACATCCAATTTTTTGAATTCCTCCAAATTCCACACGTGTGGAATTTTAGTAAATTTTCACCATAAAAAAGGCTGCCCAAGAATTACTTCTCGGACAACCCCTTTTTTTTACAGCATACAATTTTAATAGTCCATTCCGCCCATGCCACCCATTCCGCCGCCCGGCATTGCAGGAGCTTCTTTCTTTTCAGGGATATCTGTAATGGCACATTCTGTTGTGAGTAATAAACTTGCAATAGAAGCAGCGTTTTGAAGCGCTGAACGGGTTACTTTTGCAGGATCAATAATACCTGCTTTCATCATATCTACCCATTCCATCTTCGCAGCGTCAAAACCGATGCCTTTCTTTTCGTTTTTGGCACGTTCTGCGATAACAGCTCCGTCAAGACCTGCGTTTTCTGCGATCTGGCGGATTGGTTCTTCTAAAGCGCGTTTTACGATTTTAAAACCAACTTTTTCATCATCGGTAAGACCGCTGGTATCAGCTTTGTCCAATGCGATTGCAGCATGAATCATGGCGATAGCGCCGCCTGATACGATACCTTCGTCGATAGCTGCACGGGTTGCAGAAAGAGCGTCTTCGACTCTGTGTTTCTTTTCTTTAAGTTCAACTTCTGTAGCAGCGCCGACATTAATTACAGCTACGCCGCCGGCAAGTTTTGCAAGACGTTCCTGCAATTTTTCGCGGTCGTAATCGCTTGAAGTATCTTCGATTTGCGCTTTAATCTGGGCAATTCTGTCTTGAATGTCTTTTTGTTTGCCTGCGCCGTTAATAATCGTTGTGTTGTCTTTGTCGATTTTTACGGTTTTTGCTTTTCCAAGCTGAGAAATGTCTGTATTTTCAAGTTTGAGACCGAGTTCTTCAGAAATTACTTCGCCGCCTGTTAAAATGGCAATGTCTTCGAGCATTGCTTTTCTGCGGTCGCCAAAACCAGGAGCTTTTACCGCACAGGTGCGCAATGTTCCGCGCAGACTGTTTACAACAAGGGTTGAAAGCGCTTCGCCGTCACAATCTTCTGCGATGATAAGCAGAGGTTTGCCGCTTTGAGCTACTTTTTCGAGCAGCGGAAGCATATCTTTCATGCTAGAAACTTTTTTATCGTGAATAAGGATGAAAACATCTTCGTAAACGCTGGTCATTGTATCGCGATCTGTAACGAAATAAGCTGAGATATAACCGCGGTCAAACTGCATACCTTCAACAAATTCGATAGAAGTATCCATTGTTTTTGATTCTTCAACAGTGATAACGCCGTCTTTTCCGACTTTTTCCATCGCATCTGCGATTGTGTTGCCGATTTCGGTGTCGTTATTGGCAGAAACCGAAGCAACGTGGGAAATTTCTTCTTTATCTTTGATATCTTTTGAATTTTTCTTGATTTCTTCGACTGCGATTGTTACCGCTTTGTCGATACCGCGTTTGAGTTCAAGCGGGGTCATGCCGGCTGCTACGGATTTAAGACCTTCTTTTACCAATGAATATGCCAATACTGTGGCTGTTGTAGTACCATCGCCGGCTACATCGTTTGTTTTGGTCGCTACTTCTTTTAAAAGCTGAGCGCCCATATTTTCGTAAGGATCAGCAAGTTCTATTTCTTTCGCTACGGAAACACCGTCTTTTGTTACTGTAGGTGCGCCGAATTTTTTATCCAGAAGCACATTGCGGCCTTTGGGTCCGAGTGTTACCTTGACAGCTTTTGAGATTTGTTCAACCCCAGAAAGTAATTTGCGCCGGGCTTCTTCGTTGAACATCAACTGTTTTGCCATAAACTTTCTCTCCTCTTTATTGCGGCGTCAAGCATTTTTTGATGTTTTAACGCCAGTTTATTAATTTTAATGGGTTCAAACCCGAACCCTCCAACAATCTACCAGAAAATAATAACTTCTTCAATAGGCATTTTTTCAAATTTTATCTCACGGGGGCACGGAGACACGGAGCTGTTGTCCGAGAGCTTATCTTAAAAACCTTGAAATATATCAGTGCTATCCATGATTTCAAGAAAAAAGTTAAGATTTCGAATAAAAACTCCGTGCCTTTGTGCCTCCGTGTGAATGAATTCTCGAATTAACCTTCCTGTTTTGCCAGGGCGAAGACGAGTAATTCGGCAAGAGCTGCGGCTTCTGCCTCAGTTAGAGTAACTCCCTTACCCATTTTTTCATGATCCGGAGCCCAATCCCTAATATCTAGTTTTGGAGCTCTTCCATTCCATGACACAAGGTTCAATTCCTTCTGCCAGCCGCTTTTTTCCGAAGAAACAACACCAAAGTGTTTTATAATATCAAACTTTATATTATCCATATTAAAACTCTTTACCAAAAAAATGAAATCATGTATACTGCTTGTATCATCTATAATATATGGCAAATATTTGTGATATTTGGATGTATTGTTTAAAAATGGAGGGGCAAATGAAAAAAAATGTCTTTTTTTTATTAATATTTACATTTATTATGGCTGTTTCGGCAAATGTTTACGGTCAATCTGCGGCAACAGGCACTTTAGCCAGAGTAAACGAAGCACGCCAAAGAGCAATAGACTTTGAAAGTCACGGATATTTCCCAAGCGAATGGGAAAACCTTGAAGAAAAATATGGAAATATCAGCAGGGGACAGCAAACTGCGGCTGTATACAATAATCTGGCAGATGAATATGACGCTCTTTTCAGAAAAGCAGTACCTCTTTATGCACAAGCCTGGGAAGACGATATTATTTCAACCAGATACTTTCTTTTTGGAACTGATTTCATAACCAATTTCCCGGAATTGCTGGATAAAGTTGATGAAATTGCCCTTATAGCAATGACTCAATATAACGCCGGAGATTATTACACAGCAAGAAATACAGCACAAAAAGCGCTAAACGAGTATGAATCTTTGTTAACCGGTGTTGGAGTTTTTATGCTTAGGCAGGAAATAATAGATCGGGGTTTCGATTTATATGATCGTGTAAACTATACAAATGCAGAAGAAGTTGCGCAAAAAGCCATAAACGAATATTATAACGGTAATTCGCAGGAAGCGGTAAACCTCGCAGAGGAAGCTATCCTTCGGTACAATGTTTTATTATCCAATGGCTGGATTGTGTATTCGCACAGCCGTCAGTCATCAGCTGCACAAGAAAGAGAACTTGCGATGGGTGAAAGAGCGCAAATAGCGTCACGCGAAACTTTCCGCGCCGCTGAAACTCTTCATTTGCGTGCAGAAGAATTATTTACAGCCGAAAACTTTAACGAATCAGCAATCCTTTTTATAGAAGCAGAAGCAATGTATGCCATTTCAAGGCAAGAAACAGAAGCCAGAAGATTAAGAGCTTTAGAAGCAATCAGGCAGGCAGAAGAAAAAATAACTGAAAGCAGCGAAACAGCCATTGAGGCTGAAAGAATAATTGAAGGAGGAATAAGATGAAAAATCTTCAAATGAGACATTTTCAAAAAACTTTTTTTACGGTGTTAATAACACTATTTTTCACAGTTTCCGCATTTGCGTATGACAATTATGAACTGGATATAACAATCCCGGAATATCAGCCAATCGCTTCGTATGCTGCAACTGTCCCTTCGGAAGAAGGATCTGTCAGGATCAGCAACAATGAATTTTATCTTGAAAGTCTGCGTTTGGCGCAACTGGCTATAGAAACATTTGAAATCGGTGAATATGAAGCATCGGCAGGTTTTGCATTGGAAGCAATTTACTTTGCTCAGCTTTCTGATGAATATGTAGCAGAGCAGTTAATCGCCGAAGCAAAACGCCTTCTTGATTGGGCTGATGCCAACAACATTGCAACAAGACACCCGATAGATTATACCGACAGTAAAAATTATTACGAAATAAGCGTAACCGCACAATCAAATGAAGCGTGGGATTTGGCATCCAATGCTGCCATAAACACAATCGAAATTCTCGCATCGCTCCAATCAGGTACAACACCGCCTCCGCGTCCGAGCGAAATACAGCCGCAGCAACCGCCGCTTCCAAGCGGAGTTTCACCGCTTCCGGCTCAGTACACTGTAAGAACATGGGCATCTGTAAGAGATTGTCTTTGGAACATCGCAGGATATTCATTTGTTTATAACGATCCGTGGAGATGGAGAGATCTTTACGAAGCCAACAGGGATAAATTGCCAAATCCGAATAACCCTGATTTAATTCAACCGGGTACTGTAATTAATATTCCAAGTATCAGAGGTGAACACCGCGAAGGCATGTGGGATCCAAATAATACATATCGCCCATAAAATAAAAAATTTACCACGGAGTACACGGAGTTTCACGGAGGAATATAAGATCGTCGTACTAAAACCTCCGTGTTTCTCCGTGTCCTCTGTGGTTTCTTATTCTTTTTGTAAGGATTCCTGATTATAAAGCGCTAAGGCAGTACCCATAAGTGCGTGGACAAAGGGTGGTTTACCCATCCCTTGAATTACTTCCTTTTCGTCCATTAAAGCAATTTCTACATATTCATCTTCATCCAGTTCCTGTTTACCTGTATCGATTAAATCCTCTGCAAGAAAAAAGTGAACCTTGTTTGACATTATCGCGGGGTTAGGAGAAAATTCACCTATCTTTTTAATCTTTTGCGGTTTATATCCTGTTTCTTCGTACAATTCCCTTGCGGCAGCTTGTTCAGGATTTTCACCGGGTTCAAAAACACCGCCTGGAAATTCCAGGCTCAAACATTTTGATCCGTGCCGCCACTGCCAAACCATTAAAAATTGTTTTCCCTTGGGAGTTTCAATTACAGGAACTACAATTGCCCAGTCCTTCGCGTCGATTACCGTAAAGGTTTGCGGTTCATTTCCGGCTGGTGATTTGCAATATGATTCATTTACTGAAAATATTTTGCAGTCAAAGACCTGTTTATTGCCGGTTTCTGTCCATTTTAAATGCGGTTTATTCATAATTAACAATATCACAAAGTGGTGACTGACACCACTGTTTATGTTATACTCAAAAAATGCAAGCCTATTTGGACATCGTACAAAAAATTCTAAACACAGGTTTTCAAAAAACAAATCGCACAGGCACTGACGCTTTATCTATCGCGGGAGCAATGTTTGAACACGATATGTCAAACGGCTTTCCCCTTTTAACCACAAAAAAAGTGCCGTTTCGCCTTGTCGCATCAGAACTGGAATTTTTTATCCGCGGTATTACCGACAAGGAATGGTTAAAAGAGCAGAACAACCATATCTGGGATGAATGGTGCAGCCCCGACGCTGTTCCTTACGGCAATGACGAAAAGACAAAATCTAAAATGATGAGTGAACGCGAGCTTGGTCCCATTTACGGCTGGCAATGGCGCAACTTCGGCGCAAGATATACAACACACGATAATCCGCCGGAAGGTAACGGTATCGACCAACTGCAAAAACTTGTGCAAACTTTAAAAACCGATCCCGATAACCGGCGTTTGATTGTAAGCGCGTGGAACCCCTGCGACTTACATCGAATGGCATTGCCGCCATGTCATTACAACTTTCAGGTAACAGTGATCGATAACAAGGTGAACCTTCTTTGGAACCAGCGTTCTGTCGATGTCGCTTTGGGACTGCCATTTAACATTGCATCTTACGGCTGCCTTTTGCATCTGTTAGCAAAGGAAGCAAACTTAGGCGAAGGAAAATTAATCGGCTTTTTGGGAGACACGCATATTTATGTAAACCATATCGATGCTATCCGCTTGCAATTGGAACGACAGCCTAAAGCGCTTCCGCAAATTAAGACAGAAAATTTTACCTCAATCTTTGACTGGCACTATAGCGATACTATTATAGAAGGATATGATCCGCATCCTGCGATAAAGTTTGAGATAGCAGTATGAGCGAGATAATACTAATCGTTGCAATGGCAGAAAATAGAGTTATCGGCAAAGACAATGCCATGCCCTGGTCGATAAAAGGAAACCTAAAACACTTTAAAGAAACAACGATGGGATTTCCATGTATCATGGGCAGAAAAACCTGGGACTCACTTCCTGTTAAACCTTTACCTGGCAGGCTCAATATAATTTTATCGAAATCATTCACACGGAGGCACGGGGGACACGGAGAGCACGAAGACGATCCTAATGTGAGAATATATGAATCATTAGAATCCGCTATTGAATCCTGCGCAGAATACGAAAAAATATTTATCTGCGGCGGTGAATCAATATATAATCAAGCCATGCCGTTTGCGACAAAAATCGACCTTACTTTGATTCCGGGGTTGTACGAAGGCGATACTTTTTTCCCGGAAATTGATGAAACAAAATGGAAAAAAACTGATACAGTAGATTATGACAATTTTTCAGTTGTCGTATATGAAAAGGAGAAATCATGAAAGGACCTATTTTAGTTGTACTTGCCGCAGGCATGGGAAGCCGTTACGGCGGATTAAAACAAATGGATAAAATCGGAAAAAACGGCGAAGTACTTTTGGATTATTCCGTGTTCGATGCAGTAAAATCGGGTTATGAAAAAATTGTATTTATTATCCGACACGATATAGAAAAAGATTTCCGCGAGCTTGTACTTTCCAGAATGGAATCAAAAGTAAAATGCGCGAACCTTCGGTTCGAGCTTGCATTTCAAGACCCCGACAGCCTTATCCCGTCGGACATTTTCAAAGCGGCGCAGGAAGCTGGGCGCACAAAACCCTGGGGAACAGGGCACGCGCTCTTGTGCGCAGCCGAAAATATCGACGCTCCTTTTACAGTGCTTAATGCCGATGATTTTTACGGTCGTGAAGCGTTTGCCGTTATGGGCAAATTCCTTCGCGGCTTAAATACCGAAGAATTAAATAATGGCATTGGGGCGATTGTTCCGTACAGGCTCGATAAAACACTCAGCCCTCAGGGAACTGTGGCGCGTGGTGTTTGTGAAACAGAAAACGGTTTTTTAACCAGTGTAGACGAACTTATGGCTATCGAAAAAAAAGACGGACAGATTTTTAACACAGCACCGGACGGCTCTGCGCGAGATTTGCTTCCAGAAACTCCTGTGTCAATGAATTTTTGGGGATTTACACCTAACGTAATGACTCATTACAAAAAATATTTTGAAGATTTCCTTGCTGGCTTTGCGGCAGATATAAAAGGGCAAATAAAAAGTGAGTGTTTTATTCCAAAAGCTGTAGATCATTTTATTAAAACTGGACTTACAAAAGTAAAAGTTTTGGAAGCTGATTCACAATGGTTTGGCGTTACTTACAAGGAAGACAGAGAAGCGGCAATTAAAAAGATCGAAGAAATGACAACCGCGGGTTTTTATCCGTCTGTTTTATGGTAATTATATGGAAGTAATTAAATTAACAGCTATTGGATTTGTTTTAGGCATCACTGCGGTAATCCCGGGATTTTCTGTCGCTACAATGGCGTTAATATTTAATGTATATGATCGCTTGATAAATGTAATTGTGCCAAATGTAAAAAAAATATTGGCTTCATGGTTATTTTTACTTCCTTTAATAATTGGAGGAATAGCGGGAATTATTTTTTTTAGCATAGTATTTTCAAGGTTAATGGAAAATTACAGCGCTGTCGCTTACTGGTTTTTTATTGGTGTCATTATAGGAAGTATACCTGTAATTTATTTTAAAGTTACAGGAACACCATCGGCGCAAAATAAAATTAATTTGCCGTCAATTCCCGCGATAATTTGCTTTGTTCTCGCGGTAACCGCAATGATATTTATGGCAATTAATAAACCGCAAGCGAGCGAGGTTTATACAGAGTTTACATTACCAATAATACTGCTCCTATTTCTCGCGGGCGCGTTAGGCGCAATGGCGATGATTATACCCGGTATTTCAGGGGCTTTTGTGCTTTTGGTAATGGGATTATATCCTACAATAATCGGTTTTATTCCCGCTAGAAATTTTTTAATGCTGCTTCCTGTTATTTTGGGCGCATGCGCAGGTATTTTACTTGGAGCCGCGTTTGTACGTTTCTTGCTAAAAAAAGTACCGCAACAAACCTATAGCGCTGTTTTGGGGCTTGTAATAGGTTCAATTTTTGTATTGTACCAGTACTCCGGCGGATTTAACGGAAATACAGGGTTCGAAATAATTATTTCCATTGTATGCTTACTTGCAGGTTTTACCTTGTCGTTTTTAATGTCACGAAAAAAAGAAGCTGTAAAAGAAAACGTTTAAATTAGTCCCTTCATTAATGCTTCAACAATTGTTGGGTACTTAATCGTTAAATTGTTTCTGTCAAGAAGTAAAAAGTGAGCGTCTATGCCATTATCCCACCATACGCAGGGAATGCCTTTCTTTGCAGCGTATCTAATGTGAAACTCCACCCACGCTGTTCTTACTTCCGTGTTATTTTTATTAAGCGCGCCAAACTCTCCGATTATAACAGGCATTCCTTTACCTTCTGTAAACTTTGAATAAGCCCTGTCTATCGGATCTGTAATCGCTAAAACATCATCGGGATTATCGATACTCCAGGTATTAACAGAACCATCGACACCGACAGGTTTTACATTTAACGCGAAATCATTTGGTTCGTACGCGTGAATGGAAGCGATGATTTTGTTTGGAACAGTATCAGTTGGTATAACAAGATCGTCCATCGCGATTTGTCTGATACTCGCGGCATAAGTATTTACCATCAATATACGTTTATCGTTATTGCCGCCGCTTTTTCTTACAGTATCAACAAAAACCTGATAATGGGTATTTAAATTGGCGCGTTCATCGGCGGTGCCGCCCTTCCATTCCATTTCGCTTTTAATTGTTCTAGGTTCATTAAACGCTTCCAAAATTAATTTTTCATCGTAATTTTTAAAAGTGTCCGCTATCTGTTCCCATATCCTTTGAAAAATAATCAACGACTTTCCAACTTCATCATTTGTAAATTTAAATATTCCT
>WQYB01000108.1 GCA_009781475.1 Treponema sp. | reverse complement strand
TCACCAAAAAGGCAAATCACGAGTTTATAATCCTCAAATGATTTTGTATCTGTTCAATCAGATACTGCAGCTCGGCGAATTGCCGCAGCAGATAGTAGACGCTAATTTGCGAACCGATTACGCAAGATTGCGCCGTTTGGCGGAGACCGAAAACAACAGAAAATTACTGCTCCAAATAACAAATGACGGCGGCATTTACGGCAATATCATTGAGAAATTTTCTCTTGATAACTTAAACACCGAAGAATATTTTGTCTCCCTTTTATTTTATTTGGGAATGCTCACCAACGGTGGAGTTAAAAGAGGCCGTATTTGGCTCAAAATACCCAATTACTCCATAAGAACACTTTATTGGGGATATGCGGTATCATACATACAGGATATGGAAGAAAAGCGCATAAGCACATTTGAGCTTGATGACGTTACAGGAAAAATGGCTTTCGACGGCGAAATAAAACCCTATCTTGATTTTTTCACGGAAAATTTTTTGAAGCGCCTCTCGAACAGGGATTTAATCCGCTTTGATGAAAAACACCTTAAAGTAATGATGCTCGCATCTCTGTTCACCAGCCGTTTATATTTGCCTAATTCCGAAAGTGAAGTAACGGAAGGCTACACCGATATTTATCTGCAAAAGCATCCGGCGGTAGCGGATATAAAATATGAGTATGTCTTTGAAATCAAATATGTAAAGACCGATGCTAAAGATTCAGAGATAAAAGCAAAGCGGAAAGAAGCGCAAACCCAAATCGAATGTTATAAAAAAGACCCGCGATTTGTAAATAGAAATGATGTCCGATTTGCGGCTATCGTGTTTAAGGGAAAAGGAGATTATGAACTTTTTGAGTAAACAAGCTCAAATGTCTTTATCGGCTATTGAACAAGCCGGAATCCACATTGTCACGCTATCATTTGAAGAATCTTTTTCGGATTTCATTTGTAGCTTCCATTAATCCATCCTCTTGCAAACCCTGATTTTAATATAAATTTTGAATTGGCTCTATACAAAAGCA
Source organism: Treponema sp. (assembly GCA_009781475.1). Lineage (GTDB taxonomy): Bacteria > Spirochaetota > Spirochaetia > Treponematales > Breznakiellaceae > WQXQ01. The sequence goes on along the minus strand of WQYB01000108.1, from coordinate 7,902 downwards.
TAGATTTTGCTATCACGACAGATATGTTTTATATTACAAAAATCAGTCCATAACCCAAAGCGCGTAAATCTTACTATGAAACTATTTCAAAATTCTATCCTATGAAATATTCAAGATGACAAATGATAAAATCTGCGTTGCTTACAAACAATACTCTGCATACCTCCACAATCCCGAAAGGGTTGTATGGGTTAGGGAAAGAGAAGATTGGGATAATTTAAAAATAGTGACCTAAAAATAGGAGAAAAGATGTATTTGTCTAAAATAAAACTTTGGAACTTTCGAAAATTCGGAACCACAGAACCATTCGATCTTAAAAAACCCAGTATAGATATTTCGTTGAAGAAAGGGGTAAATGTTTTAATTGGAGAAAATGATTCCGGGAAAAGCGCAATAATTGATGCAATTAAGTTAGTCTTGAAAACACATGCTGTTGAATGGATTCGCCCAACGGAGGATGATTTTTATAAAGGTTGTAAGAGATTTAGAATTGAGTTATTCTTTCATTTCGACAAAGCATTAGAAAACGGAAGCAGCACAATTTGTCAAGAAGAAGCTAAAAATTTCATAGAATGGTTGGGTTGGGAAAACGATGTTCCATTTTTGAGGTTATTTTTGGACGTACACAAAAATGATAAAGGTAATATTATACCAAGTGATATAAAGGGCGGCGTTGATGATGAAGGAACACAACTTGATGCCGCTGCAAGAGATTATCTAAGAGTGACATACCTAAAACCTTTGCGTGATGCCGCAAATGAACTCACGCCCAAAAAGGGTTCTCGTCTTTCTCAAATATTAAAAGGACACTCCGCTTTTAAAGGACGGGAAGACGATCACCCGCTTATGAATGGATTTACAGAATTTAATTCATCAATAAAAAAATACTTTGACGGGATTGATGCTGATGATAAAGAGATTGATGATAAAAAAGGTAAAGAACTGAAAGAAGAAGTTGACAACTACATAAAAACTTTTTATGATTCTAACGAGTTCTCAGAGTTTAATGTAGCCCAAGGCTCATTAAACAGTATTCTTGAAAAACTGGAACTTGGTATAAAAGATGGTTATAATTTGGGACTTGGAACCCTCAACATATTATTTATGGCTTCTGAATTAGTACACCTTAACAAAAAAGATTGGAGCGGAATCAGATTAGGACTGATAGAAGAGTTAGAAGCACACTTACACCCACAGGCACAAATGAAAATTATTGAATCTCTACAGTTAAATGCAGATACTCAATTTATCTTAACTACCCACAGTCCAAATATCGGTTCAAAAATCGCTTTAAACAATTTGATAATATGTCAAGGCGATAATGCTTTTTCGATGGAGCCTCGTTTTACCAAATTGTCTAAGGGCGACTACGTGTTTTTAGAGAAATTCTTGGATGCTACAAAATCCAACCTGTTTTTTGCTAAAGGTGTAATATTTGTTGAGGGATGGAGTGAAGAACTATTTCTTTTCGCATTCGCCAGAAAGCTAAAAAAAGATGGTATCATATCTAAAGATTTGACAGAAGCCGGAGTTTCTATAGTTAATGTCGGCAGTAGAGCGTTAAGTAGATACTCAACTGTTTTTCTCAGACAACAAGAACCACACATGACAACACCGATTGCAGTAATCACCGATTGTGATATACGGGAGTATGAAAGAAACAACGATGTTATTAGTAAAATAACCGAAGAGCTGCAAGCAAAAAGAAGTGAAAAAATAACTTCATTAAAAAATAAAGATGAGCAATGCCTGAAAACTTTTGTTGCGCCAAGATGGACTTTTGAATACTCTGTTTTGCAGAGTTGCTTAAGAAAACAACTAATCAAAATTTTAAAAGAAGTACATCCAGACGGAGATTGGAGCGATGAAAATTGTGAACAGACACTCGCTGATAAATTGTTAAAGAGAACATTGGATAAACCCGAAATTGCAATAAGACTTGCGAATGAGTTTGATAAAAAGGATTCTGCCGTTAATATAGATTCTAATGATGATAATCTTAAATATTTAATCGGTGCAATGGAACATGTCTGCAATTAATATAACAGCTGACGATATCCTCTATGCTGAAAGCATTCTAAAGTGTTCTTTTGATAAAGAGCGTCGGGATTTTATTAAAAACTTGGAAACAATAGATTTGCAAGCTGTACCCGGCAGCGGAAAGACCACTGCATTGCTCGCTAAATTACTCATACTTGACAGATATTTACCTTTTAATAATGGTTCAGGTATATTAGTAATTTCCCATACGAATGTTGCGGTAGATGAGATTAAAGGCAAAATTGGAAAACATTGTAAAAACCTGTTTAAGTATCCAAACTATGTGGGAACGATTCAGAGTTTTGTAGACAAATTTTTATGTATCCCATATTATTCAAATAAGAATGGAGTTAAACCTAATCGAATTGACAATGAGATATGTGATGATTATATATTGAAATTTCTTAATATGTCAAAGAATTTCGGTTTAATTAGTTGGCTAAATAGAAAACACAGCCCACAAAATTTTTTAAGCAATTTAGAGATAGATGAAAATAAGGACTTAAGAATAATTGGTGGAACTTCAGAATCGTTTGAACTAAAAGATAAAACTAAAGCTACATATAAAGGATTGCTTAATTTTGTGATAAATCGAGATAAGGCTGGTTTTGTTCGCTACGAAACAGCCTTTTCTCTTGCCCAAAAATACATCGCCTCTAATGAACTGTGCGCTGCGTTACTACAAAATAGATTCAAGATGGTATTTGTTGATGAGATGCAGGATATGGCTCAACATCAATATACTGTTTTGGAAAAACTATTCTATAATAACGGTACCGCAAATTCAATTTTTCAAAGAATAGGTGATAATAATCAAGCCATATTTGAAAATGATTCAAATAACAATCACTGGGTTAATAGAGACAGGGTACTTAAAATAGAAGGAAGTCACCGTTTGTCATCAAACGTTGCCGGCATAGTAACAAAATTCGCAATAGCTCCGATTGAAATAAAAGGTAATCATTCTTCAACCATTAAACCTCATATCATAGTTTATGACGACAATAGCATCTCTTCTGTTATCGAAGAGTACGCGAAATTAATTAAAACATTTTTTGCGTCAGGAGCAATGATTAACTCTACGGACAATAAGTATGTTGCAATAGGTTGGCGAAAAAGTAACGATAAAGGAATAACCATAACATCATACTTTAATAATTACCAAGAACAAGATCTTTCAAATAAAAAAGATTTTGATACTTTCAATGATTACCTTTTCAGTGCTGATGAGATGAACGAAGTTGTGAATGTTAATAAAATTAGATCAAGAATAATAAATGCGTTTTTAAAATTTCTACGAAACGAAAATATCCTTACGAACGATTCCCGCTATTATACCCGTACATCATTCATTGAAAAAATTAAATCCAACGGACAAAATTTTGAAGATAGCTTTAATCGAAACTTATTTGCTTGGGTTTGTGATATTATTAAAAAAGAATCACCTTTGTCAAAAATTAGAAACTTTATTGAAACAGAATTGTTGCAACTGTTTTCTGAAAAAACAGATATAGTAAATTCCGACTTTTTTGCAATTAAGCAATCAAATCTGCAAATTGAATTAAATGGCTTAAAAAGTAATATTTTCTCCTATGACGGTATAGACATTGAGATTGGAACGGTGCATTCTGTTAAAGGCAAAACAAATGCAGCCACTTTATATTTAGAAACTTTTTATCAAGGCAAATATGAGTCTGAACGATTGAAAGATTCATTTAGTGGTAAAAACTTTTCTGATAGCAACAAAGCTCATAGTGTTCAAGCATCAAAAATGGTTTATGTCGGTTTCTCCCGTCCTACGCATCTTTTAGCTGTTGCAATACATAAAGATAGATTTAATGAATTATCGTTACAGGAGAAAATTTGGGAAGTCAGAAATATTGCGAATTAGAGGTCATTTAGTAAATGTCTCTTGCATCTTTTGTCACGAGATGTTATTCTTGTATAATAAGCATTTCAGGTATTAAATTAATAGCTACGGCAACAACAGTACGTCAGGCAGTCCAGTTACTCTAAGACATAATAGAGTGACTTCTCGGCAGTAGGTTCTTATCAAACGGCATTTACATCTCCATTCTCATTATTGTACAAACAAAGTACAGCTGCTCGTTATTTTAATTAACAAGAGCAAGATGTGCTTTGAGTGATTTCGTACTACAGCAGCGCACACGGTGCTTTGTAGCGGAGTACACACGTTTTTGGTGTTTGAACGTGGATTGTGGTTGAGTTTGAGATAGTTGTTTGATTTTGCCTACTGATTATGTCTGCAATTAATTAATTTAATTATATACCATCAATTATCAGTTTTAGTTTCATTGATGTGGATGACGCAAGTCTATTTGGCGGAATTGTGTTTATGTGTGGATTTTGGCTATTGTCAAAATTTTAGAGCACAACAACTCTGATTACACATTTAAAATGTTTTTAGTCGCAATATAAAAAGAAACAAACTGGAGCCACTTTAAAGCAGTCGCAACAAACAGCCATAAAAATAACATGACACACAAAGAAATCATAAATAATTTATTAAACAAAAAAATAGCCATATTTGCAGGAGCCGGAATATCTTATGCTTCAGGCTTGCCTACGGTAGAGGCATTTTATGAAAACTTTCTGCCTAAATTTTATGACGAAAACGATGCCGATTACCTGAAAAAATTGATTAAACATGGGAATATACCATTTGAACGGGTAATGGAACACATATTCAGTTATACAGGAAATGATTCCATAATGGATATGTTTGCCAATGGCGAACCAAATACTCTGCACAATATTCTTGCGCAAATGATATCTAACGGCTGGGCAGCCGAATTATACACGACAAATTTCGACTGTTTAATTGAACAGGCTTTTGAAGCCAACGGTTTAATGAAAAAACATTACGGCTATTTTTATGATGAAAAAGGATTTGCCAAATTATCAAAATCTACTTACAGTAAGAATGTAATAAAAATCCACGGTACAATTGATAATAAAGAATCAATTAGAACAACACTTGAAACCATAACTTCTAATGATAATCTGACAAAACGTAAACCTCCTGTTGAAAGATTGTTTTCCAACGGTTCGCACGATGTTGTTCTTGTATTGGGTTATAGTTTTTCTGATAAATTTGATATTAACGAATTCATCAAAAAATTGAATATCAATAAGACCGTAATAATAATATCCCACAAAAATGGTCAAATAGAAAGCAATGATATTCAATCGTTAGCAGATAAAAAAAACGATGATATTTTTGGCGGAAAGAATATTGATGGTTGGACTATAAATATAGACACACTTTATTTCATGTCAGAACTCTGTAAAACTAAATATGATTATATTCCTTCTGCCAATCCAAAAATTTTTGATTTTGGAAAATATCTTGAAAATTGGGTATCAAAATTTGACGATGTTCATAAAAAATTTATTGCAGGTGGAATATGCAATGCAATGAATGAATTTGATCGCGGTTACAAGTATATTGCTCAAGCATTTAATCTTGGGCCGGCACTTAAAATGCTGGCTCCGAATAGAATAGACCTGTATATTTCTATTATTAACAATTATGTTCTTCCTAAACTCAGAGTAAGAGAAAGCCAAAAAGAATGTGAAGATCTTGTGTTATTGTGTAAAGAGACTATTGAACTGCTTAAAAGCAATAAACACTATTTTTCTGAGAATTTATACAAAAAACGATTAGTTGATTTAACATATCGTTTAGGGCGCATTTATGAAGACGGATATTTTGATTATAAAGAAGCCATAAGGCATTATTTTTCAGTATATAGAATTGATTATAGAACTGATGATATCTTGGGAATGTCACAAACAATACACCAAATAGGATATGCTTATTCTTCATTAGGCAATTTAACTCTGGCCATAAAATGTTTTAAGAAAAGTATAAAGTTAAAAAAAAGGTGTGGTTATATAAGCGGAATTACCAGAACATATTATGCAATAGCGGCTGAAACATTAAGAAATAGCAATAAAAAACTTAAACAGGTAGAGTACTATCTCCGCAAGGCTAATGAAAGTGTGCGTAATGTTGGGGAAACAGAACTTATTTGCTATATAAATAATCTACAAAGCATTGTTTATATGAAAAAAGAGGCTTGGAACGATGCAGAGAACATTTTGATAGAAAACATATCTAAATTAAAAAACCAACAACGTACGACTGCTTTAAGCAATGCAAATTATAATCTTGCACGTTGCAAAATACGGTTAAAAAAACATGATAGTGCTATTGAACTTTTAGAAAATAATTTACAAATAGTGTATAATTTGGGTGACAAACGACTTGTTTTTAACCATAATCAAGAATTAGCAATAGCGCATTTATTATTGGGCAACAATGAAAATTGTTATCAATATTTTTCCAACAATGTTAAATCTTTATTTGATACAGATATTGTCGCAAAAGGACATTTCTTCTTTTATCTGGCTTTGTATTATAAAAAATATAATTTAACAAAGCATTATAAATCATTTCTTGACGTATCAAAGCAATGTTTTCAAGCCGGCAAAATTGTAAATGATTTTTATTCTCTCAAGAGAGATTTTGACAATGAAGTTATGCCGGATAAAACATTAGTATTTGATAAAGATAAACATATATTACTAAAAGAGTTTACCTCCTAAAAATCAAGATTTCTGCGAAAATACTTTAAGAAGGAATAAAGTTACAATGTCAGACAAAGGAAGCGTATTTCAAAAAGGCGGAGGCGGAACGAATTTTGAACAATCTGTTCAAACTGCGTTTCTCACAACACTCATCATTAGAGGAAATGTCCCTTGCGTCGCTTCAAGCGAATTAACAGAAGTTGCGTTTCAGGTTACAAGCAGAGGTTACCAGACAGATGATCTTTTAGCTATTGCAAAATCCCAAAACGCACAGCACCGTTTACTGATTCAGATAAAACACGACATCTCATTTACCGCATGCAATGAAATCTTCAAAGAGGTTATTAGTTCTTTTTGGAAGGATTACAATAACACATCAATCTTTGATAAAGCAAATGATAAATTGATTGTAATCAAAAACGGTTTAACAAAAGATGAAAGAAATCATCTCAAATCACTTTTTAATTGGGCAGCAAATAAAGCTACGGAAACAAATTTTATTTCGGAAGTAGATAGAATTAAAGGAAAGAAAGAGCGGTTAGAAGTTTTTCGCGAAGTATTAAAAGAAGTGAACAATAATACCGCTTTAAGCGATAAAGAACTTTGGGAGTTTTTGAAGTGCGTTGATGTTTTAGAATATGATTTCCTTAATAACGGGAGCGGTCATAAAACTAATTTTCTTAACCTGATTAAGCTCAGTAAAAGCAAAGATTCAACAGCTACTGACGAAGAGATTTGGAATAGTATTTTTGCTCATGCTGCAATTCTCAATAAAGACGGTGGAAGCGTAACTCTTGAAAGCATTAAAGACAAGGATTTCTTTAATCATTTTGATAATGCCAAGCTAAGTCCGTATTTTAAAGCAGTCGAAAAGTTAAAATCAGATAGTAAGGACATTTTAAAACCGATAAAAACTTCAATCGGAAAAGGTGAAAATGAATTTCAATTACCGAGAACCGAAGCAAAAGAAGAAATTTTAGATGCTCTAAGTAATTCCCAATTGACTATTGTAACAGGAAAACCCGGTGTTGGAAAATCGGCGGCAATCAAAGAAATTCTTCAAAAAGATTTCCCCAATGCGAGTATCTTTGTTTTCAGAGCAGACCAATTTAACGAACCTACAATTGCAAATGTTTTTTCACGTCAGGGAGTAAACGAGAGTATTCAAGACATTTTTTCTTGCATTTCTCTCATTCCTGAAAAGATTATTTTCATTGACAGTTTGGAAAAATTATTAGAATCAGACCC
>WQYB01000107.1 GCA_009781475.1 Treponema sp. | reverse complement strand
TCTGATCCTTCAGACGTAGCAAGAGCTGAAAGCCGAACATTTATCGCAAGTAAAAATAAAGATGATGCAGGTCCCACAAACAACTGGACAGACCCGGTAGAATTAAAAAAGACCATGGAAGACCTTTACAAAGGTTGTATGAAAGGGCGCACAATGTATGTTATCCCCTTTTCTATGGGTCCAATCGGCTCTGATATTGCAAAAATCGGTGTTGAAATCTCCGACAGTCCTTATGTTGTTTTTAATATGCACATAATGACAAGAGTTGGTTCCAAAGTTCTTGATGTTCTTGGAAATGACGGGTTCTTTGTACGCTGCCGCCACTCAATTGCGAAACCTCTTGCAGCAGGCGAAAAAGACACCGGTTGGCCATGCGAACCTGATGTAAATAAAAAATATATCAGCCACTTCCCCGAAACTTATGAAATTTGGTCATACGGTTCAGGTTACGGCGGAAACGCTCTGCTTGGCAAAAAATGTCTCGCTCTTCGTATTGCATCGGTACTTGGAAGAGATCAGGGCTGGCTTGCAGAACACATGCTTATTTTAAAACTTACAAACCCGGAAGGCAAAGTAAAATACATTGGCGGCGCTCTTCCATCAGCATGCGGAAAGACAAACCTTGCTATGTTAGTCCCAACCATCCCCGGCTGGAAAGTTGAATGTATCGGTGATGATATTGCATGGATGAAGTTCGGACCAGACGGACAGCTTTATGCCATCAACCCGGAATGCGGATTCTTCGGTGTATTACCCGGAACTTCCGACCATTCAAATAAAAATGCAATGGATTCGATTAAGAAAAATACAATCTTTACAAACTGCGGTCTTACAGATGACGGCGATGTATGGTGGGAACAGATTGGTTACCCTGCGCCGGGCAAAACAATTACAACATGGAAAGGCGAAGTTATTCCTTCCCCAACAACAGATAAAGCTGTAGCAGGTGCAGAAGTTGCTCACGTTAACGCACGTTTTACAGTTCCCGCTTCACAGTGCCCTGTAATCGCTCCTGAATGGGATGATCCCAAAGGCGTGCCTATAAGCGCATTCCTTTTCGGCGGAAGAAGAGCGGCAACTATTCCTCTTGCAAACCAGGCAAAAAACTGGGTACACGGCGTATTCATGGGTTCAATCACAGGCTCGGAAATCACCGCTGCAGCGCTTGACCTTCAAGCTGGTTCAATACGGCGCGACCCGTTTGCGATGGTTCCTTTCTGCGGCTATCACATGGGTGATTATTTCGCACATTGGCTTAAACTCGGCAAACAGGCACAAGATGCAGGTAACGGCGACAAACTGCCAAAGATTTTCTTTGTTAACTGGTTCCGCAAAGATGCAGACGGCAAGTTTATGTGGCCAGGCTACAGCGAAAACAGCCGCGTTCTTGCATGGTTATTTGACCGCTGCGACGGTAAAGATAACTTTGTTGAAACACCTATCGGCAACCTGCCAAAACCAGGCAGCATAACACAACCGGCAAATGTAAGTGACGCTACAATGGCAGAACTTATAAAGCTGGATGTAGACGGCTGGAAGAAAGAAATTGCAGACGTAAGAGAAAATCATTATTCTAAATTCGGTGACAGAATGCCGAAAGAACTTGTTGATCTTCTTGTCGTACTTGAAAATGATTTGAATAAGTAAAAGGGACAAAACAAAACTCTGTCCCTTTGTAGAGAAGCCTCAGCCTGACCACTCTTGAGTGGTCAGGTGGGGCTTTTTTTGTTTATACTATGTAATGTCTTCGAATTGGACATAGTAAAAATTAGGTGTTATATTTATATTGATTAATTATTGGAGAAAAAATGAAGTATATTTGGGGAGTTATCTTAATATTGTGCAGTTTTTCATCTTGTGAACTGCCATTATTCGGTTCTACTAATTATTACAAATCTTTTTATCTGGGAGAAAATTCTGTCATAATTGACGGCACTATTTTCCAGAGAAATTCCAATAATACGATACCTGAAAATTTTGATACCATTCATGTAAGATCACCCCAGGTCAGCGACTGGAGGATTGACGGCGTCAAAAACGGAACCAAATATGAATTTACAATTAATAATACAGGAAACGGTGTTACAATTTCAAATGGAACAATTAATAATAGCCATGTATATATAAGCGGTCTGGATGACAAACGCGGCACTATCGCAAGAATTGATTTTTATATTGATGACGGCCATCCGGGTTACCCTATGTACCCTACTTACAGAGAATTGAATAATAGGTATTATTATGTTTATGTAACAGAACCTTTAATCTTTATAGAAACTGTAATAATAGACGGAGATTTTAAAGGTTTTGCATCACGCGACACCTATCATTACGATTATTATTTTGACAGACCCGGCTGGTATAAAATAATTTTATCTGACAAACCTATTACAGACGAGTCAAAATATTCATCCGGCAAAAACACAAACATGACAGCTAACAGAAGGTATGTACCTTAAAAGTTTTACAGCGGTCCATTTCCGGTAATTGTTACATTTATTGGGTATGCTCCAATTGGTATTGCTGGCGGCCGGAAACTATTATTATTAGCCTCTTTGGATAATCCTTTTTAATTTACAGTTTCTTTATAAAGCTCTCTATTTAACATGGAAAGAACCAGCACTGTATCTTTAGGCAGCTTGTACGGTACGGTAAAATTTCCGCCCATGTAATTTACAGTTATAAGCCGCTGCCTTTCACCAGAGGGAAGTAATGCTTCAAGCCTTACTGTAAGCGGATACGGGTTTTCGGGTATCGTATAACGGAATATACCAAAAACTTCATCATCACCAATTCTGTCAGGCATTGTAGCAATAAGATTTACGATTGAGTTTAAAGGTATTGATGTATTTGCAGCGTGATCCTGAGTTACTACAGTTTCAGCATTTTCGCTTCCGCTTTTTTCCCTGGCAGTAAAATGGAAATTTATTCCGCTTGAAGAAATTAAATCAAGAGCTCTTGAAATTGACAAACCGGTTAATTGAGGAACTGTTACAGTCTGATTATCACGTCCCCTGCTTACTACAAATTCCAAAGATAAAGGTCCTGAAATATCTGTTAGGGGTTCGGGTTTTTGCGCCAGAATGGTTCCAGGTCTTTCTGATGAAAATTCATACATTACAGGTTCTTTGATTGTAAGCAAAGGAAGACCGCCGGCTGTTGCTTGAAGAGCCATTAGATCCAGACGTACTTCATCGATATTACGGCTTACAAAATTCTCTACCCTGTTAATAATAACACCTTGACTTACAACAAGACGAATACGCCGTCCGGCTTTTACAATTTGACCGGGTCTTGGCTCCTGTTCAAGGATATACCCTTTGTCTCTTGAAGATTCTGTATAACGAAGCTGCAGACGGGGATATAATTCTTTTAATTGAAGCTCCAGAAGCGCTTCTGTTAATTCCTTACCGGTAACATCAGGAACCATAGTCTGTTCCGCACCGTCTACCGCAATAAAAAAAACAGAAACAGCAATGATGCCGACAAAAATAACAAGACCGGCAACCGACAAAATAAACAGTCTTAAATGATTTGCAACATAATCTTCGATTGAACTTAAATCAAACCCCATAACTTCCTCATTATATTAATTGTGAGCCGATAAAATTTCGTGCTCCGTTTAAAAAATCCTGCCAAAAAAGCGCTTTTTTTGCCTGATATTGCAGCTTTGTAACAACCAGAATCCCGTCTCCTGTTTGTATCAATATACCGTTCTCTAAGTTGCCGCTTTTTTCCAAAACCAGCCCCGGCTCGCCTTGTGATTTAAAATCACCATTATATACTTCAGCTTCAAGTATAAATAATTCACGCCCATTATGAATAGTCCTGCAAAGCGGCCATGGGTCAAAAGCCCTTATTTTTGCGTCAATTTTGAAGGCACTTTCACTCCATTTTATTACCCCTTCATCCCTGGAAATTATTGAACAATAACTTGCTTCACTGTGATTCTGAGGTTTTCCTTCCGGCTGCCTGCCAGTGCTTTTATTTTCTTTAATTTTTTCAAGTACACCGCCGAGCATTTGTGCGGCTTTTACAGAAACAATTCCGCCAAGCGACAAAGATGTTTCTCTGCCTGTTAGCTGAATTTTTTCGGCAGCGAGAATATCTCCGCTGTCCATCTGCTGCGCCAGCGTCTGAATCGAAATACCAGTTTCGCTGTCACGATTAAGAATTGCCGCCTGTATTGGAGACGGACCTCTGTATTTGGGCAGTAAACTGGGATGAATATTAATTCCGCCAAGCGGAAATAAAGCCAGGAATTTAGGTCCAAAAATTCTGCCATAAGCAAAAGAAACAAGAAGGTCAGGTTTTAAAACACTAACCTGCTGCCTTGCCGCAACATCAAGTTTAAACGGCTTTAAAATCCTCGTTTCATGTGCATCAGGCAGCAAATCCTGCGCCGCTTCTCCAATCTCGGTAGGTAATGGAGAGCCGTGTCTGCCTTTTGGAGTATCAGGGTTTGTAAGAACACCTATCAACTCAATTCCTTTTGTTTTGCAAACTGCTTCCAGAGAAGGAACAGCGATTGCAGGACTTCCGGCGAATAATACCCTCATTTTTTATTTGCTTTCTCAAATTTTTCTACAAGTTTTTCCCGTTTTTTTTCAGGTATATAATCCAGAAATAAAACCCCTTCCAGATGATCATATTCATGCTGAATGACTCTGGCTAAAAGACCGCTTGCTTCTAAAGTAAACGGACGCCCTTTAATATTCCATGCCTGTATTTTTATTGTTTCTGCGCGAACTACATTTGCGTAAATACCCGGAATGGAAAGACATCCTTCTTCATATTTAGTGGTTTCCACTGAAGTTTCCAGTAAAGACGGATTAATAAAAACCCGTTTTTCATCACCTTCGATATGAACTACAAAAATACGTTTCATAAAACCGATTTGCGGTCCTGCCAGTCCTACACCCTTATCACGCTTTATTATTTCCAGCATTTGGCTTGCAGCAGCGGCAATTTCGTCATTAATATCTGTTATTTTTTCAGCTTTTTGCCTGAGTATATCATTGCCAAGGGTTAAGATTTTCATAAAAACAGTTTACAGAAAATACAGGTATCTGTACAGGTGAGATAATAGGATACATTTAAAATATGAAAGACATTGTAGAAGAAATTAAAAAATCCAATAAAAAGGATTTATTATAGTTTTTGTCAAATGCGGTAAAAACACGCCAATTGACATAATTAATTTATTTTGTATATAATAAAGAACATGGGAGTACTCACTAGTCAAAAAATTACATTATATTACGAACGCTTTAAAGATATTAATGTAACCTTTACAAAAGATATGATACAGGTTACAGGGCTTTTAACACAGCAAGTTCATTTAAAATGCGGAAATGACTTCTGGCCATGCTTAGTGTATACAACATCCTTTTCAGGCGCTAAAGTTGTCGCAAATATAAAAACAGGTCTGCTTGGAAAACTTCAAGCCACAAATAATTTTGTTAACCTTCGATTTTGCTTTAAACCGCCGGGAGAGACAAATACAGTAACATTCTTTGTTGCCGCAAGAATTCTGGCAAGCGCTCCTTATGGAAACTCCCAGGATGTAAACATGTTTACAGTCCAGTTTTCAAACCGCCCGCCGGATGATTTTATCGAAATAATCGGACGAGTCCTTGATGCCAATGTAAATTCTGCAAAACGCAAAGATGCACGTATTCCATTAACGCCGGAAAATATGCGTAAATTAAATATTTTATCAACCGAAAGTACTGTCTTTATACAGGGTGTACCGCGGCGCTGCATATTAAGAGACGTTTCATTTTCCGGTTCAAAATTAATAATGATGGGAGTTGCGAAATTCCTCCTGGAAAAAGAATCGTCTATTCGTATCGAATTTAACGATCCAAGAGAAGCATTTACAATTAAAGGAAAATTTGTCCGCGCCGAAAATGTCGAAGGAAAAAAAGAAATGGTCGCATTAGGTTTAAACTTTGATGAAGCCGCAGTTCCAATGGGTTATAAAATACGTTTAAATGATATGTTAACTTCTACAAGAGCAGATTACCGTGTCAGTTCTGTTGAAGAAACGCCGGCAAAGTAAATTAAACAGGCATAACTAAAGCTAACACTTCTTCAAATCGTTCAACTGCGTGAAACTCTATTCCTTTTTTTACATGGTCAGGAATTTCATCAAGGTCTCGATCATTTTGTTTTGGATAAATTATATATTTTGCTTTATTCCTTCGGGCAGCAATTGTTTTTTCTTTTAAACCGCCGATTGGAAGCACTTTTCCGGTTAATGACAGCTCTCCTGTCATCACCAGTTTTTGAGTAATGATTTTATCGCGCATTAATGAAAGCAAAGCTGTCGCCATCGTAATGCCGGCAGAAGGACCGTCTTTTGGTGTTGCGCCTTCAGGTATATGTAAATGGATATGATTATTTTCAAACCATTCTTTTTTAATGCCGTATTGAGTCACAGCAAGTTTGCGGGCAACGGTCATTGCGATTTCTGCACTTTCTTTCATTGTTTCACCCATCTTGCCTGTAAGAGTCATTCCTTCTTTGCCCGGCATCGAAGCTGCTTCGATAACAAGTGTATCTCCGCCCATACTTGTCCATGCAAGACCTACAGACATTCCCGGTTTATCCGCCATTTTAATATCGTCTTCACGAAAGAGTGGTTTTCCTAATTGTTTTTCGATACACTTTTTATCAATATTAAAACTCATGGGTTTATTTTTTGTATTTTCAACTTCGCCGTTTTTACTTTCGTCATCCGCATTGCTTGACGCGGTATTTTCTTGGGCGTCAACTATCTGCTTCGCGATTTTGCGGTGAATTTTGTCAAGGTTTTTTTCAAAGTTGCGCACTCCTGCTTCACGGGCATAACAGTTAGCGATGTGCAATAAACTGTCTTTTGTATATTTAACCTGGCTTTTTTTTAGTCCGTTTTTTTCAAGGCTTTTCGGCAGCAAATAACGTTTTGCAATTTCCAGTTTTTCTGTATCGATGTATCCGGGAAGCTGAATAATTTCCATACGATCCAAAAGCGGAGGCGGAATTGTATCTAACGTATTTGCGGTAACAATAAAGAATACATGTGAAATATCAAAAGGAAGATCCAGGTAATGATCACGAAATGAATTATTCTGTTCAGGATCGAGCACTTCCAAAAGAGCGCTTGCAGGATCTCCGTGATAACTTTGCCCCATCTTGTCGATTTCGTCTATCATAAAAACAGGGTCTTTTGTTTTAACTATTTTAAGTCCCTGTATAATTTTACCGGGCATCGCTCCTATATATGTGCGCCTGTGCCCCTTGATTTCTGCTTCGTCTCTCATACCGCCGACAGAAAACCTGAAAAATTGTTTTCCAAGCGCACGGGCTATTGATTTACCTACAGAAGTTTTTCCCACACCAGGAGGACCTACAAGGCAGACAATCGTACCTTTGGTGTCTTTGCGAAGTTTTCTAACCGCAAGAAATTCTACAATCCTTGTTTTTACATCCTTAAGCCCGTAATGGTCGGCTTCCAAAATAGCCTGTGCGTTTTTAAGTTCAAAAATTTCGGCAGCCGGCTCTAACCACGGCAAAGACGCAATAACTTCAAGATAATTGCGCGTAACAGTAAATTCACCGGAGTTAGGCTCCATTAACGAAAATTTTTCCAGTTCCTGTTCAACAGCTTCTTTAACTTCGCCTTCGAATTTAAAACTATCAAATTTTTCTTTAAACCGCTGATAATCCGAACTTTTTGCATCAACAGTCTGCCCAAGCTCTGTTTTAATCGCTTTTAATTCTTCCTTTAAAAAATAATCTCTTTGAGATTTTTCTATTTTTTCGTTTATTTCTCTTTGAATCTTTTTTTGAATACGCAGAAGTTCCTGTTCTTTTTTAATAAAAACAAGAACCTGTTCCATGCGCTTGCGCACATTTAATATTTCAAGAATTTTTTGCTGCTCTGCTTTATCAATATTTAAAATACTTGCGATAAAATCTGCAATTTTTCCGGGATGGTCGATATTAATCATGTTAAGACGCATTTCTTCAGAAAAAAGCGGATTGTTTTCGCTTATTTGTTTCATTTCTGAAATAAGCGCGCGGGTAAGCGCTTTTACTTCGCTTGTATTGTCTTCTTCTTCTTCAAGATACTCAACAGCAGCAACAATCGGGTTGGAAGCGTTAAGTGTCTTTTTAATTTTAAAACGTTTTAACGTAGAAATAAAAATGTTAACGCCGCCGTCCGGAAGGTTTATTTTTTTAACAATCTTTGCGACAGTGCCGACTGTATATAAATCAGTAATTGACGGAGCGTCAGTTTCGTTCTACATCATAACAAGACCAATAAGTGCATCCCCTGCGTTTGCATCTTCTACAACTTTAACATCGGTAGGATTTCCGATCATAATTGGCGTAAAAATACCGGGGAATATCGGGCGTCCCATAAGAGCCACCAAATAAAGTTTATTGGGGAGAAGCTGATCGATAGGAATTATTTGATCTGACATATTATTTACAATTTATTTCACACGGAGACACGGAGTTCACAGAGGCACGGAGTTAGTAAAGGAATGAAAAAACAAAAACCCTTACTCTTTCTCTGTGTTCTCTGTGCCTTTGTGCCTCCGTGTTAAACTCTTTAGGAACTAAGTTTAACCTTTAATGTTATAAAAGGCTTTTTTGCCGGCGTATTGGCTGATGCCGGAAAGCTCGTCTTCAATTCTCATAAGCTGGTTGTATTTGGCTGTACGATCCGAGCGGCTCATTGAACCTGTTTTAATCTGCCCTGTTTCCAATGCAACAACAAGATCAGAAATAAAAGCATCTTCTGTTTCACCGGAGCGATGCGAAATAATTGCTGTATAACCTGCTCTTTTTGCCATTTCGACAGCTTCATAAGTTTCTGTTAATGAGCCAATCTGATTTACTTTAATCAAGATTGAGTTACATGCACCCATTTTAATTCCTTTTTCAAGGAACTTGGTATTTGTAACAAAGAAATCATCGCCTACAAGCTGTATTTTTGAACCAAGCGCT
>WQYB01000106.1 GCA_009781475.1 Treponema sp. | reverse complement strand
TTTTATGCGCGGGTCTGTGCGCATTTGACGGTATGTGTCATAAGATGACATAGTACCGGGAACGATATCATCCGGATTTGGCATATAGTTGAGAAAACTGCCAAGAGTGTTATCGGTAATGATCTGTGTGGTTAAAGTTTTTTTATCAGTTTTTTTCATCGCTGTTCCCAAGCGTTAGTGAAACCCTTAAACCTAATTTGCGGCACTAACATTTTTTTATTATTTAACATTATACACAACTCCTTTTTCAAAAACTTGTTTAGTTGCATTAATTAGTTCTCTAGTTTTATCTGTTTTATTAAGCTTGTCAAGTAAATTTTTAAATTCTTTTTCATTTTGTTTTATCTGTAAATTTAAATTAGTTATTTCTTTGCAAAGCGTAACAATATCTATTTGCTCTTCTCCCTCAAAAGAATCCACATAACGCGGAATATTAAGGTTATAATCATTACTTACGATTTCATCATGACTGGCAAGGTGAGCATATTGTGGAATAGATTTTCTATTTTTATAAGTGTCTACGATTTTCTTAATATCTTCTTGACGCAGGTTGTTCTGATTTTTTTGTTTTTCAAAACCTTTAGAAGCATCAATAAACAAAACATCACGCTTACTGCGATTTTTCTTTAGTATTAAAACAACAATTGGTATACTTGTGCCATAAAAAAGATTAGAAGGAAGGCTTATAACTGCATCAATCGCTCCCATTTCAAGCAATGTTTTTCTTATTATACCTTCCGAAGCTCCTCTAAATAAAACACCATGTGGTAAAACAATTCCCATTGTTCCTTTCTCATTTAAGTTATAAAAACCATGTAATAAGAATGCAAAGTCGGCTTTGGATTTTGGTGCAAGCTTACCAAAACTCTCAAAGCGAGGATCGCTTAAAAACTTGTCTTCTGCACTCCAGTTTGCAGAAAACGGCGGATTCATCATAACAGCATTATATGTACACGCATTATAGTTTGATATTTCCTTTATATCAGAAAATATTGAATTTCTAATATTCTGCAGTAAATATATTTTTTTTGTCTCTCTTGTTATACAATCGCATTGTATTACCACTCCATTTATACCTCTAAAAGCCATATTTAAAAGAAGAAAGGGTAAAGCTCTATCACTTAATTCTTCACATATATAAGTATTATTTATATCCTTATTCCTTTTCCATTGCGCTATCAGCATCCCTCCTGTTCCTGCGGCAGCTTCAAAATATGTTCCGCTCTCATTTATTAATTCCGCTACTAAGCCAGATACTGATATAGGAGTAAAATCTTGTTTCATCTTATTTCTTTCTGCCGCTTCATTCTGAAAATAATAATGAAAAAAATCTTCATCCAGTTTATTATTAAATAGCTCTAAAAACTGCGTAAAAACAATTTTTTTCTGCTTTTTGTCTAATAATATTTCCATCAGTTTCATTGGAGCTTTAAATATATCGTCTATTTTAAGTATTTCATTAATTTTATCATTTAAGCTGTTAATAAATTGCCTCCTGCGGTAAGTGAAGTTAAATAATTTACAACTTTTTCGTTATCCTTATCTTCAAGCTCTTTTATGATATGCAAATATGTTTCTTGCGTAGTTGTTATATTGGCGTGCCCTAATCTTTTTGCAACACTTGCAATAGAAACACCTGCGAAAAGCAAAATAGATGCGTGAGTATGCCTTAAAGCGTGCAGGGAAATAACAGGTATATTAGCCTTTTTACATAGTGTCTTTAATCGACCGTTAACTGTTGAATTAAAAATCCTTGTACTTATAAAAATAGGTTGATCGTTTGCTATATCTTTTATTAGTTCTTTTAACTGGTCATTCAACAGTGGGTCTAATTGAATAGTTCTTTTTGAAAAATAATTTTTTGTTTCACCAAAACCGCCAAAATCACCGTCAATTTTCCTGTATTTCCATGTTTTTGTTATTTTCACTTTTTGGTTTTCAAAGTCAAAATCGTTAGGAGTTAGAGCTAATGCCTCTGCAAATCTCATTCCAGTCTTTGCAAGTAAAAGAATAAACCAATCCCAATTTATTTTATCGTGCAGATTAAGAGTTGAACATAATAACCTTATTTCGCTTTGATTAAGAAATTTAGGTTTTTTATTGTCATTTTCTTTGCCTTTAATTACTACTTTTCTTGTAGGGTCAGTCTTTAATAAGCCTTCATCAATAGCATCTAAAATTACGCCTTTAAGTTGGTGGTGAAAGTTCATAGTTGTTTCTTTTTCATGTGTTTTTGCGTATTCATTAATTAATATTTGATACTTTCGCTTATCAAGTTCAGAAAATGTTAAACTAGGAGCAAGCTCAGTAAGTCGTTGTAATGTTAAAAGATATTTTTTATAAGTAACTGGTCGGACTGCGCCTTGTTTGTATACTTTTATCCAATCAGAAAAATACTCGTGGAAAAGCAGGTTATTCTCATTCATCTTAAAACCTCCTGACCATTTGAATTATTTTCTGCGCAGTTGTATTTGCACCGAGTTTTACTTTTTCCACGACAGGCGTGCCGCTTCCTGATGGAATTGTTTGGACCATGATATAAAGCCCATCCATCTGATCGTCAAATTTCCACTTTGGGAAATTGCAAAGTTCATCTTTCATATCGTCTGCGCCTTCTGCCGGAAAACGGATTATTCCATTTTCGATTAAAGGGGAAAGAAAACGTGCTTTTGCGTCTTTTGATATTCGGATATTTATTTTTTTAATGGGCAGATATACATTTTCTTCTGCCGCCATTTTTTGAACATAGTTTCCGTAAATGCCGGAGAATACAACATCTTCCCAGCCGATGAGTTCAAACTTAAGAAGCTTATGCAAAATCACGAGCTGACGCATAGTCGCTGTTTCACTGCATACCTTTGCCCATGGAGTTAATACATAAATGATACCTGTTTTTCTATGAACGGCGCCGGAAATTTCTGCTGTGCGGTCGTGTTTGCCTGTGGCAGGATCCACGCCGCAGAAAAATCGTAATTCATTTGCAGGTGGAAGCTCTCGGTATTCGTGCGCTTTTATCCAAGCAAGTTGAATAATACGCTGTTCATCAGAAAGCGGCTCATTCATCCACTCTGTCGAAAAAATATCAAAGCCAAGCTGCTCTTTCTTTTCTTCCAGTGCTTCGGCTGACCAGTACTCCGGCCAGAGCGGAGTGTCATCGGGTTTGTAACAAGATAGGCGGACTGCGATCCAACGTTTAAGCGTTCCTGCTTCAACTTCATTTATTAAACGAGATATTGGATCGTCAGAATGAAAAATTGTGTTTACCCAAATAATAAAGGCATCTTTTCCAAGATTGAAAACTACTCTCTTAAGCCAACGGGAAATTTTATCTCTCTGTGTTGGAGATTCTACTGCGTCATCTTTGAGTACATCGTCAAGAAGGATTAAATCGGGTCTGTGTTCACGGAAGCGAGTACCGCGCATCGATGCGCCGGAACCTTTGGCTTGTATACAGGTTCTGTTAGAAAGTTCTATGCGGTCATCACGCCAAACATCACCTTTTAAATTTCCAAAATCTTCAAGGATGAGCTCGTTTTCTTCGAGCTCTATTTTTATATTAATAAGGTTTTCACGAGCAGCATCGCCGGAAGCACCGATTAAAAGAACATATTTCTTTTTTTTGGTAATTACGCTCCAAAGCACATAGGCAAATGACCAACGGACGGTTTTCCCATGCTCACGAGGCTCTATTAACATTGCGCCGGCAAGGTTTTCTGTTGGCTTTAGAAGGCTGTGATATTTCTCGTTTATAAACGGTTTAAGGCTCTTTAAAGTTTGTTTTGTAAGCGATTGTGTATCAGCGATATCATATAAGATCTGCTGATACTCGGCAGGATCGGCGAAAAAATAATCCGGTAAATAATACTGGCAGAAAAAACCAAAGTCTTTTTTTGCACGTTCTAAACGTTTTCTTTTTTCTTTGGCTTTGTCTACAGCGGATCGTTCTTCGCCGACCAGTTCCGAAAGTAACTCGCTCATTATTTTACCTTCACGTCATCGACAATTTTACAGAGGCGTTCTAAAAGTTCCGGATCGTGTTGGATAGCTTTTTGGAGTTCCGCTTTTATTTGAGATTTTGCTTTATCAAGTGCTTTAACAGCTTGTGTACGGTACTGCGCTAATTTTGCCTGCGCTTGAGTTAGTTTTGCAGCAGAAAGAACAAGCTCTGTTGGATTTTCAAAACTTAAACTTTCTATACTCTGCACTTCCTTGTTAAGAAGCTGAGCGATGTATTGAAGCATGGCTTCTGATAACTCCGTGCCGGGGTGATCTTTAAAAACTTCTGCAATGGCCTTTGCGGTTTCCATATTCTTGCGAACATCAGCGACCTGATCCTCGTAACTACGGACGGCTCTGCGGATTGCTTCACGGCTTACTGTCAATTTAAAGCCATTTTGTTCGAGATATTTATTAACCTCTTCGGTTACATAGACGATTGTTTTTTTACCGCCGTCCCATTTTTCGGCGATTATTTCTTTAAGACCGTACTGATCAGCTTTGCTTTTTTGTCCCATTATTAGCCTCTCTGTAAGAGGATTCCGGGGTCATCATTAATATTTCCATCAAGCAGGTCAATGCCACATGGAGTTAATTTGTACCACTGGATTTTTTCATGCTTTAAAAATGGATGCGGTTGCTCCTTTTTAATGATGTATTTTTTATCAGTTAGATACTCCAAAGATGAAAGAATATCATCTGATTTATGGTATTGAAATAAAATACTGATAATAGTTTTTTGGTCTATTCCTTCCGGATAAACTTTCCGCAAGAGATCCAAAAGTTTTCCTCTTAAAATGTTTTCTGTTTTCATTTTGTCCTCTGGCTTAATAACTGAATTATATTTTGCGAAAAAACCATAAACTGGTTTACAATTAGGTCAGACATTCTGTTAATTTCTGTTTTCCATCCAGACATTTCACGGAAGAAAAAATCATTTTTTACATAATCTTTTTCGACTATAGAAAGCCTTTCCCCAAAACTGTTTAAGGTTTTATTAATATCTGCACGAAGTTTTTCAGCTCGTTCCTCTTCTTTTTTTGAGTTATCATCAACTTTTTTTATAAAATGTAATACAATAACAACAAGCACACCTGTAAGTGCAGATGGCCCCCATGATTGTAGTTGATGAATTAATCCTGCCCAATCCATTGTCACCTCTTGCATTTAATAAATTGGTATATTTTAATAAAGACATACACAAAAATGATTCCTGCGAGAACCAGAATAAATAAAAATCGGCGCAAAGAATTTGTTTTTTCGCCCGATAATTCCTGGTTTAAATCAGCGATTTCGCCATTCTTCAATGAAAGATTGGTCAAGCTCTCTTTCTCGTACTCGTTGAATAATTCTGTCGATCTCCTCTGATCTGCTCTGGCTTGCGTTAATAGAGCGTTCAAGCTCTCCGATTCCAATCTCAAGCTTTGTACCTGCGATTGCCAGTTCAATCTCTCTTGCTCGGATATCTTCTTGTATTGCTCTATACTCTGAAGCTCCGTTTCCGATATCAGAAACCAGCGCTCCTGTACTTGCGCATCCTGGGAAAAAATATAAAACGGTATAAAGCAAAACAGAAAAAATAAACATTTGTAAAAAATGTTTAAAAAAATTCTTACGCACATGCAACCTCCTTATGAATCTAAAAACCCTTTAAGAATTTCCCATCGCTGCTGGCCTCCTTCTGGATTTAAAAATCTATGCTCAACTCCAACAAGATTGGTAATGGACGTGTAAAATCTGGGACAATCTTTTTTTTGAACGCCGTCAAAATGTCTTTCAAGTTCCAAAAATTTGCCAGCTTCTTTTCTGATATGTTGAATTAATTCCTTAAGAGTACTGATGCTTGTCTGGCTGAACTCACCTGCGATATTCATTGGAATAATTTCAATGCCTATACTGTTATGATTTCTTGCATCCCCGCTGTGCCAGCCTATTTCATTTAAGGGGAGACATTGTAAAATATTTTCATCTTTAACAATAAAATGAGCCGATGCTCTGACTCCGCGGCCATCGCTGCCATTTTCCCACCAATTACGAACAACTAAAGGAGTATGACTGGGATAAGGACCAATCCAATGAATGATTATTTTTTCAAGCGGTTTTGTGAAAAACAATTGTTTTTTTGTGTTGCTTGTATCACCCCGCGCCATTTTTCCAAGGGATAAAAAAAGATGCGTCAGAATCATCAACTAGCTCCCTTTTCCGCGTTAATCATTTTAGCGGTGTCAGCATTAATTGTTTTTGATAGACCCGCTTTAAACTCCGCGTTTATTTTGGCGTTACTAATCATGTTTCCTACTGGTTTTTCCAGCATGAAAATAAGAGTAACGCCGCCTAAAAATAAAAGAATATTAGTTGGAATGGGTATTTTAAAAAAAATAACAAAACAGAATATGATTGTTAATACTAACCAGGCAATAAAAACTCTGCTGATCCATTCTTTTTTGAACTTAGTCGGGCACCATACCTCTTTACCTGCGTTAAATGAATCAGCGTCATTTTTTAATTTTTCATATTCCTGATCTGTTATTTCCATTGTAAAAAAATAACAGGGTTTAATTTTTATTGTTCTAAATGTGATAAAGGCTTTTTAGGCAGTAAACAATTCCAGCTGGGTTACTGATTTGAGTTTTTGGAGCAGAACGTCATTAACTCGCTGCGCGCAATGCACCAATTTCCCTCGCCGTCTTTCCATGCGGGAAGTTTTCCTGCATGAATTTGACGGTATATTGTCAGGTATGCAACTGAAAAGATTTCCGCTACTTCCCGTATAGATAAAATAGCCGGAAGTGTTGCTATTTTTTCTTTCAGGGTATCGCTTATCATATTCAGTCAGCGCTTCCGGCGTTAGACGCCAGGCGTTGCCGATTTTGATCGACTCTATTTCGCCCATCGAAAGAAGATAATACACCTGATGGGATTTCATTTGCAGCTCTTGCGCCGCCTGCTTTACTGAAAGGAACATCAATTGCCTCCTTTGTGTCAGGATTAAATCCCGCTTTCCAGCAGATATCATGCAGGGCGAGTATAACTGCCGATGCTGATCGTTTTGATAAAAAAGAAATATCGTCTACCTTTCCAATGCGTTTTATTATCTTACGAAGACTAGTTTCATCTTTGAAACGGCTTGCAAGTGCCCAAAGTCCTTTTATGTAATATTCTTGAGGTTTTGTAATCATGCCGTGAATGCCTGATACTGTAGGACGCTTGCCATTCCAGCGTGTTGTTGATTTAAAACCTAATTTTTGAAAAGCAGCCATTACTGTATTAAAATGCACATCTGTTTTGATATCTTTTGAGCTCTCAAGCCCAGCCCCGTACAGTATTGCCCGGTATGCCGCGTCATCAAGGCCAAGTTGTTTTTTTGCAACATGGATAATGGAATATTTGTTTCTTTTCATAATTGCCTCCATGTGTATAAATGCCCCGGACAGGACATCCAGAACCGTCCGGGTTAGTTGCAAGTTATAATGCTGCTATATCAAGCGGCACCTGTTTGTATTCACCAGTTTCTTCTCGAATGTATACACGAAGATATTCTTTGCTGCCGGAAACTTGAATGGATTCAGTTATGGCCTCCATTGCTTTTTTCCAGTCAGGATCTGTGATATCCAAACGGCGAAGCCCAAGGATTCGCGCGGTGTTGATGTTACCGGCCTTGTCAACGTAAAAAGCATTATTTACCAGTGCTCTTATTTCGCTGCGCGAGCCTTTTGACCATTTATTGATACAGTCATCAATAATGTTTTTTGCGATTTGAAGCCGTTCATCAAAAACAATGTTTTCATTCACCGAGAGCATTAACTTAATACTGCCGTCGAAACTCATCAGGCTGACATTGCCCTTCTTACCTCCGTAAGTTTTACCATAACGCTCAGAAGATAGTTGCAAGTACGTAAACAACTCGTCTCGTAACTCCTGTTTGAAAGATGCAAGCTGTTCTCTCATTTTGAGAGCCTTCCCAGAAATACTACGAACTGTTTCATCTCGTAACTTGTCAATATCAGTTACCAAGTCCAAAGGAACCTGATGCCCTTGGGTGTTTGTCATAAATTCTTTTGATTTGCTCATGCCGCGTCTCCCTTATCATTTTTTTTTGCGGGCACAATTAGAAGCACATCACGAAGAATTTGCCGCAGCTTTTTTGTTTCAGATACAATCTGATAAAAACGTGATGTTCTGCTCTCTTCTGCAAAAATCCCGTTAGAAGCAAGATTTTCAATTGTTTGAATCCTGGCTTCGATCTTTTCATAACCATCTTCGGTTAATTCTATTTTTACACTCATGATTTAGCTCCTCTTACTTTTTCCTGTAAAGCTTCAATGCGTTCTACTTCTTGAAAATACATTTCAAGAGCGGTTTGGACATTTTCCAGCATCCCCTGGTAAGCTGTTTTTAGATTTTCTTCCGGGTCCGGAGTTAATAGATCAACAATTTTTATTGGCGCATTAAAACCCCGACGTATCAGATACACATCATGATTATTGGGAATTTCAAATCTGTAATTTTTAAGCGAGGCTTTTGAAAGCGGAGGTTTCTCAAATGCATATTCCCAGGGGAATTCATATTGTTTGTCAGAGTTGCCATATTCTACGTGCGTCTTTTCTTTTTCAGGTGTAGAAATAAAATTTAATGCATCTAAAATACTTTGCCCTGTAAGCAACTTGGGGTTATCTTTGAAGTTGTCATATATCCGTATGTACCGGCTTGCTGTTTTCAAATCGAAATCCAGGTTATCTTTACACCACTGCGGCCAAGAATCGTAACCGTCAAGACGATTATATATATCACGGAGAATTTTCCCGATCTCAAACGCCATCATTGCTCCTTTTTTAAGTATCGTGATAAATTGTTTATGTAAGTCATTTACTTTTGCTATTTTTGAAGCTGATATGTCAGTAGGTGTACTCATATTATCTCCAATTTCTGCGGATTACTAATATCGCAGCAGTTTCAATTACATCAAGATCAACAGTGGTTATTTTGTTAACCGCCATTGTGTTCTGCGCTCGTTCAATAATCTTTACGAATTGGCGCACATCTGTTTTAGAAAT
>WQYB01000105.1 GCA_009781475.1 Treponema sp. | reverse complement strand
TTTACGACACTTGCCGGAGAAGTCACTGGTTCAGCCAGCAGCGTCTGAATGAACAGGGGAGGGAGTTCCCCCTCGATTTTGACTGGGAAAGCTGGGAACATCACATGGTTCCATCATGCTGGAATTTGCAAAAAGATGAATTGCACTATTATGAAGGTTTTGGAGTTTATACAAGAACGTTCAGATATTTTCCGCAAAGCAAAGGCGAGCGTTTAATTCTTCGCTTTGAAGGCAGTGCATACAGGACAACGGTTTTTCTAAACGGTAAATTGATAGGATTACATGACGGCGCATCCACTCCGTTTAACGCCGACATAACTGATTTTGTAAAACAGGATAACCGCATCGTAGTTTCTGTTGACGCAAGGCGAAGCCCCTTTCGCTTGCCGATGGATAACACAGACTGGTTTAATTACGGTGGTATTTACAGGGATGTCTTTCTTGTGCGCATTTCGCCAGTTTACATAAAAGACTGGTTTGTGCGGCTCGCGAACGACGGCGAATATTCCACGATACTAACAGATGTTTATGTCGCGGACGCGCAGGGAAATAAAACTGACGTTAATGTAATAATGGAAATCCCTGAACTAAAAGTACGCGAGGAAATAAAAGTTGTAAACGGAAAAGGCGAAGCGAAAATTAATGTTAAACCGCAGTTGTGGTCACCAGAAAATCCAAAATTGTACGATGTAAAATTTACTTTAGATTCTGATTCAAAGGCAGCCAATACAGATACAGTAAACGATAAAATTGGTTTTAGAATAATCGAAGCAAAGGGACAGGAAATTTTTCTTAACGGAAAAAAGATTTTCTTGAAAGGCGTATGTGTTCACGAAGATCATTTTGCGCTGGGCAAAACTACCAACGAAGAAATAATCCGTTCGATAATCCGTGATTTAAAAGAAATGAACGGTTTATGTCTGCGCCTAGCTCACTACCCCCACGATTCACGTTTTGCCCGCATTGCCGACGAAGAAGGCGTACTGTTATGGGAAGAAATTCCTGTTTACTGGGCTGTAGCTTTTGACAATCCTGCCACTTACGCTGATGCGGAAAACCAATTAACAGAATTAATCCTTCGGGATCGAAACCGCGCAAGTGTTATTATTTGGTCGATAGGAAATGAAAACGCCGACACGGACTCCCGCCTGGATTTTATGTCACGTCTTGCGATAAAAGCAAAAGAAATCGATGAATCCCGTCTTGTATCGGCGGCATGTTTAATCAAACATGAAAAATTAATGATAGAAGACCGCCTTGAAGAATTTCTTGATGTTATCGGCATCAATGAATATTACGGCTGGTACGATCCTGATTTTGACAAACTTCCGCAATTGCTCGCCAATTCAAACCCTAAAAAACCAGTGCTCATTTGCGAGTTTGGCGGCGATGCCCGTCTTGGAAACCGCGGAACAATCGACGAACTTTGGACAGAAGACAACCAAAGATTTATCTACGAACGTCAGGTGGAAACTTTTAAAAAGTGTCCGTACATCGCGGGAACTACTCCGTGGATATTTTACGATTTCCGCTGCCCCCGCAGATTAAATCCCTATCAGGAAGGTTTTAACCGTAAAGGTTTAATCGACGCGGATCGCAAAACAAAAAAGCTGGCTTTTTATGTGATGCAGGAGTTTTATGGCGGGTTGTAGAAGTTGGTTAGATAATTATTATCAATATCAACTTTCAGAATTATTCTGTTGAAATATCATAATTGTAACAGATAATATGTGTTGTAAAAGCGCGGAAGGAATTGTCTCAATATAATTAAAATTTCGCGCATTGTAATCGATAGTAACCAGTTGATCCAATAAAACATTACCTGTTGTTTTTGTTTTTTGTAATGGTATATATAGAGGATATTGTCGATCTGTATTGGATATAGGAGCGAAGATCGCTATGTTTGAATAATCACTTACAATTTTATTAGAAAGACAAATATAAGGACGATAGCCTGATTGTTCATGTCCCATTTTTGGATCCAAATTTATTTTTATTATATCTCCCTGCTGCGGAATTATTTTTACCATTTTTCATTTCCTACAGGTTCGGTTGGATTTACTAATGTGGTAGTAAAAGATTCACCTGAATAATCCTTAAAAAGATATTCCAATGTTCCTTTTTTTGGCATTGGAACTTTGGTAATAATTATTTTTTCTTCATCAGTTTCCATATACACTTTATCATTACAACTAATGCCAAAATTCTTTACAATTTCCAGCGGGATTCTTAATGCATGGCTATTACCCCACATGCTAATTACTGTTGAAGTCATATATCCTCCGTTAATTTAAGTATATACATCATGTAGATACATGTCAATAGAAACACAAAAGAGTCAGTCACTGTTTACAATCTTGATAAAAAACCAAAAACCTGCATAATAATTCATTATGCAAACCGAGCAAAACATTTTAACCGCCCGTGAAAAGCAGATTTTCGATCTATTACTTGAAGAGTTTTCCGCAAAAGATATTGCTTTTAAACTTAAAATAAAATATAAAACAGTCGATTTCCACAGAAACAATATGTACCGTAAGTTAGGAGTAAAAGACATACATAGTTTAAAAGCCAAATACCGAAGAATTATTTCTAATTCATTAGCGTCAGAAGAAATACCTTTTATTATTCGCTCTTTTTATAATTTGCCCTGGGCATGGACATATATTATGTCATTTCCAATGTTTTTTAATAATAAAATAACACGCGGTGATGTTTATACTTTTTCCTATACATTTTCTTCTAATGTTGATTTTGATTTATTGGAAATTTCCTTTTCAGATTTGACTGTAGGAAAAGACGGATTTACCCATCTTTTTCAGGGTGCGATAAATTCGAGTATTAAATCAGATATGATATATAGTTCCAGCACGACTGTGATACTGGATGAATCCGCAAGCAGTACAGAACCTGCTGCAAACAGGTTCCTTATTGACATAAAACCTCATACAATAAATCAACCCATTTTAACTTTTTCAAAGTTTGAACTTATAAAACAATGATACTAGGTAAACTTGGGTAAAACTGGGTAAATCAGGGTAATAAATTTTGTAAAATCCTCTAAGTTAAGTTGTATTTATATTAGAATTATAATCATTTACTTTTTGGAGAAAACCCATGAAAAAGTTGTATTTTATATTTATTACACTGTTATTTGCTCCTTTATTTTTCCTGTCACAGCAAAGTTCTGTAAATAATGTAAACGGTTATTACGCCGATAGGGGATCATTCGAAATTTTAAGCAACTATCAAGGCAGGAACAATGTATTAAAAGTTGACAGGTCAAAAACTAATTGGTACACAGCTGCTTATTCATTGGCTCAATACAGAGGAAAACAAATCGCCATCGAATTTTCTGCTGATATAAGACTTGAAGGCTCTACGGGACAAATAGCATTTCAAGTTAATACATCAGATTGGCGTGACTTGATAAATACACAAAGCAGCCTTGCAACTGGTCAATGGCATACGATAAAAGGAAGAGGAATAATTACTCCCACACAAAACGATAGTATATTCTTTTTGGCAAATTGGGCTATCCCTGAAAATACAATAGTATACCTTGCCAATCCCACTGTCAGAATAACAGAAGGAAACTTTGTTCCTGACCTTTCCTTAACACCGCTTAAAACGACATATGAAAATCATTTTCTTATTGGGTGTATAACTGATTGGGACGGGAAATATTCACGAGAACCATATTTTAATCTATACAAACATCACTTTAACTCAGCAACTTCCATAGTAACTATGCCGCAATTAATTATGCCTTTAAATAAAGGAGGAGCATACAGATTTACAAAAGCAGATAACGCAGTAAACCTTCTAATCAGGAATAATATACCTGTGCATGGCTTTGTCCTTGCTTACTACGGCGGCGGTATGTGGGGAACGCCTGAATGGATAACCGAAGGTACAAGAGAAGAAGTTATTCAAAATTTGAATGATTATATTACTACAGTTGTGCGTCATTTCAGAGGAAGAATAAATTCATGGGATGTTATAAACGAACCAATTAAAAATAGTGTTTCAAACGCAGAAGCTCGCGGAGATTGGAGAAATTGTATATATGTTGACGATCATTTTGAAAACCGTTGGTATAAAAAATTGGGAGCGGATTACATAGAACTCGCATTTCGTGCTGCTCGTACTGCCGACCCAAATATCAAACTTTATCTTAGTGAATTTAATCTTGAATGTCCAAACAAATCCGAAGTATTACGAAAGATGATTGATGATATTAATACACGATACAAAAGAGAAACAGGCGGAACCCGTAACTTGATCGAAGGTATTGGCTGGCAAGGTCATTTAGGTTTAAATACAAATATTCCAATAACCAGAACTAACTTTCAAAATTTTAATATTGATCGAACCATTATTAATTATCGTAATACTCTGCGAAGGCTTAGCAGTCTTGGAATTGAAATAGTTATAAGTGAAGTGGATATATCAACTGTTGGTCATATTCATAGAACAGGCATGGATTCAGATATGTCTGAAAGAGACGCTATAACTCAAGGTTTATACTACGCAAGACTTTTTAGTCTGTTTAAAGAATTTTCCGATCAGATAGTTCGTGTATCTTTTTGGGGTTTGACTGATAATACTAGCTGGCTTTCCCCGGGAAATCCCCTTCTTTTTGACTGGAAGTTAAACGCAAAACCTGCCTTTTTTGCAGTTATCGATCCTGAAAGTTTTATCAGAGAACATGGCGGAAGAAGGCGGTAAATGAAACCTTTCAATTAATTTATTATTTTTAGGAAATCTGCAGGGCTTATAATAAATGATTCATTTGGATAATGCTTTAAATTTCCAGTAATAAGATATGCATTTGTTGTTTTTGCCAGATCGTAAAATTTTCGGTCATCTTCATGCGGTAATTTAACAATACTTGATATATTTGATTCTACTGACACGCCGAATTTTGTAATAGAATTTAATAAAGAATAAATTTGTTTATTACTAAAATTAAATTTTGGACGATTAATAACATCCAAGTATTCTTTGATAATTAAATCATTAATGAATGGTGTTAATCTTCCATTTCCGATCATATCAGTCACAATAGAAGGAGGTCCGTTACTTAAAATAGCAGATATAATTACATTAGTATCAAGAACAATTTTCATTTTTTAGAAACCAGCGAAACACTAGTACGCTTCTGTTTATTTTTTGTTGAATTTCTTAAAGATGTTTTTTCTTTTCTAGCAGCGTAAATTTCCGCATTTATTTCTTCTAAAGACATATCGGCATTTCCATTTTTAATGGAAGTTAGTCTCATATCTATAAGGTTTTGCATAAATTCAAGTTTTTGTAAAAGAGAGATGGTTTGTTCAAAGTTTTCCCCGTTAATTTTAATAATTAAAGCCTGAGGTTTTCCATTATTTGTTAAAATAGTCTTACCATTTTTTGACAGTTTTGCAAGGGTATTTTTTGGTGATTTACTTAACTCTCGAACTGTAACAAACTCCATATATTACCTCTATTTAAATTATATACGATTGTTGGACAATTGTCCATATTTTGGAATAGTGATAACGGATATAGCTGGCTTTCACAAGGCAATCCACTCTTTTTGATTGGACAAAACCTGCCTTTTTTACTGTAAGCGACCCTGACGGCTTTATCAGAGAACATGGCGGAAGAAGGCGGTAACATTCACAAACCCATTTTCATTTTATCAAGCGTTTCAAGGGCATGATCAAAATCATAATCCTCAATCTGCCTGATTAAAATCTCACTGCCGCCGATATTGTGCAAGTTATAGGTTAATTCTTGGCATTTAGGACTACCCATTTTTAACAGAGTCTCCAGTTGGTTAATTAATTCCTGCGCTTCTTTATCGTTTATTATTGATGCTGTTAAATTGTTCTTTTCTTCATTTTTGGGTGCGGCAAATTCATCCGCCAGAGGTTTAAGATCCGTAAGTACTAACGAAAGTTCTTTTTCCAGTGTATCTAATTGCGAACGGGTAACAAGATTTTCATTGTTTTCCAGATTTTTTTCTACACTAGCGGCGGCTTCCTGTAATTCTTTCTTTTGTAGCTGAGCGGCATTACTTTTAAGTGAATGCGAAAGCCTGTGAGCCAGTTTTATATCACCTGTATCAAGAGCTGCTTTTATTTCATTAAACCTGGTACTATATTCATTAACAAATCCCGAAATTAATGCTCGCTGAAATTCATCATCGGCTTCAATGTTCGGAGTTTCATTAACAGGATGCCAGCTTACCGGCGTAAAATATTTTAAAAGGCAATGCCATAATTCAAGTGATGTAAAAGGTTTTCCCACACAATCGTTCATGCCGATTTTTCTGTATGAATTCCTGTCGTCAGACATTATGTTAGCTGTCATGGCAACAATCGGAATTCCAGTGCCAAGTTTCATGATTTTAGCAGCCGCTTCAAGACCGTCCATCACAGGCATGTGTATATCCATAAAAATTAAATCAAATTGTTTAATACCTTCGTTTATACGCTTTTTAATCATTTCTACGCAGATCAATCCATTTTCTGCGATTATTGTTTTTAACCCAACTCTTGTCAGATGTTCGCAAATTACCTGCTGGTTCATGGCGTTATCTTCGCATACAAGCACTTCTCCTGAAAATGAAGGTTTTTCAATCTCGGTAATTTTAATTTTTTCTTCCAGTATATAATCCAACTCTTTGCTATTTGCATCTACTGTTTTAAAATCAAGCGTAAAACTAAATTTACTGCCAAGACCGGCAGCGCTTTCAACAGAAAATTCTCCGCCCATTAGTTCTACTATATTTTTTGCGATAGAAAGACCAAGCCCCGTGCCGCCGTATTTGCGTGTTGTGCCGGATTCCGCCTGCGTAAAGGGAGCGAATATTTTTTCTATTTGCTCTTTTGTCATCCCTATGCCGCTGTCTTTTATTTCAAAATATACTGTTATGGTTCCGTCTAACGTCTGATTTTTTTTATCAATTATTTTTGATGACATAAATATCGAACCAGAATTTGTAAATTTAACGGCGTTGGACAAAAGATTAATAAGCACCTGATAAAGCCTTAATGGATCACCTAATAATCTTTTTGTAAAAGCAGGTTCGGTTGAAATTTGTAAAATCAGTCCTTTTTCATTGATGCTTGGAAGTATAAGCGACTGGCAGCGGTTAAAAATATTTTGTAAATCAAAGGGGATTTTTTCCAGTTCCAAATTGCCTGATTCTATTTTTGAAATATCTAAAATATCATTTATAATACGCAAAAGCCATTTTGTGCTGTCTTTTATTTTTTCAAGATACCCTCTGATCTGAGGCGTAATATCATTGTCAAGAGCGAGTTCCATAAAACCTATAATGCTGTTCATGGGTGTGCGTATTTCATGACTCATGTTTGCAAGGAATGCGGATTTTGCATTACTTGCAGACTGAGCTGCATGGGTTTTCTGCGCTGAATCATCAAATAACCGCTGGAGGTTTTCGCGCATGTGATCAATGCCGTGTATTAAAGAAGCGATTTCATCATTGTTTTTTAAAGCCTTTGCGTTACGTGCCAATTCATTTTCGTTAAATTTAAAATTACCTTCTTCGATTTTTTTAGTTAAGGACACTACATGCTGCAATGAACGTGACACGCCGCGTACCACAATAAATACAACAAGCGAAACCAGGATAACAGATAAAAAAGTCATCGCAAGGTTTGTTTTAAATAAATAATCGACAGGCCGCATAAAATCTGAAAACTCTACAATCATAACAACAGTCATACCAACAGACGGAACTTTTGCGAAACCTGCTATCTGGTGAATACCGTACCATTCAAATTCTATTGAGCCGTTTTCATTTGCTAGCATAAATCTTGCCCATTCGTACGGCGTTGAATCTTTTCCCAAGATTTCTTTATCGGGATGTATGACAAACATACCTTTATTATCAATAACAAAAGCGTAACCGATTTCCCCCATACGCAGTTTATTGGTAGTAGTTTCACCTAATCTTTCAAGATTAATATTAAAAAAAGAAACCCCGATGATTTGGCCGTTTTCGGGATCTAAAACAGGATTTGCCATAATGATGGCAAGGTCTCCGGAGGTTATCGAAACTACAACTTCGTAACTTCTTTTACCCGTTTGTAAAATTTCCTTAAAATATTCGCGGTAGCTGAAATCAACTCCCATGCTGACATCGTGAGTATGGGCGACAGCAATACCGTTAATATCAAGGAGCCCTGCTGTTCCAAAACCAAAAGTATTTGCTGTAGCTCTCAGAGCATCTCTTGTTTTTTGAAAGAGAGGCGAATAATCCGGAGAATCTGAATTAGCGTATAATAGAGCTTGCCATTCGGGTTTATACGCAAACTCTTCGCCTATATTCCAAAGGGTATTAAAATACATTTCAATTTCTGCTGCTTGAAGCTCCGATATATTTTTAAGTTCTCCCTGTATTTGAGATATTAAACTTGCAGAGGTTTGCCTATGGCTGATAAAAGTTATAACAAGCATGCACAAAATGCTGGGAACCAGAATTAATACTAACAGGCGGGGGAATAACCGTAATTTCATAAAACTATCCTTATTAGTTTTTTAAAGTAAGCATAGTTGTGTATATAATATAAGGGTTTTCTTACACAAAGGCAAAAGAATTCGTATAATCTATTTTGATGAGAAAATTTTTAGAAATGTAATCTGTTAATCAGTTTTGTATTTCTTTTGGATTTTTCACCCACTTCTTATCCAGTTCTCATCCACTTCTCATCCAATCGATAACTTTGATCGGAGAGGTAACATAAACATTCGGTTTACTTAGAGCGTAATCCAAAAAATCTTCGATGGCTTTTTGGCGTTCTCTTACGGGAATTAATATCGCAGGTTCACTTTCATATCCCGATGCGTAAATGCCTGTATGTCCGCCGAGCGCGAAAGGACAGCGGTTGCCATTAAGGCGTAAGTCAAGTGTATATTTTAAAGTCGCCAGAAATTCATTTCCGTTCATTTGAAATTCCGCGAGGCAGTTATAATCTAGCCCTGTTATTTTTCCATCTTCTTGCGAAAAATAATAAACCTGTGACGCTAATTTTTTTCTAAGACCTTTTTCTAC
>WQYB01000104.1 GCA_009781475.1 Treponema sp. | reverse complement strand
GTTTGTACGTAATCTTGTCACTTTTTCCTTTACTCATAAAGGAATCTTATCATGTCTTCCGATCTTTGTAAATTTTCACCTTAAAAAAGGCTGCCCAAGAATTACTTCTCGGACAGCCCCTTTGCACAGGTTCATAAATTTAACAAAATTAATTAGTTTACCGCTTTAAAATATTAAATGTCAGTATTTTTTATGGGTTCAATCCTATACTCTTTCTTTTCACAACTTACAGGGTCGGTGAAATAAAGAGCATGGGATCGAAGCGCAAGCCGGTTT
The DNA here is from genome assembly GCA_009781475.1 of Treponema sp. Classification (GTDB taxonomy): domain Bacteria; phylum Spirochaetota; class Spirochaetia; order Treponematales; family Breznakiellaceae; genus WQXQ01. The sequence goes on along the minus strand of WQYB01000104.1, from coordinate 8,836 downwards.
GCAGGATTAACTTCTGTCACATTTGGATACATCTTATTGGTATATAATGGATCATTTAAAATCGGAAAGCCTATCCAGCAAAGGTGACAGCGTATCTGGTGACGGAACCCTCGTTTTATCTGCACTGTAAAAATGTTGTTTTCTGCATTGATTATTTCTGTTTTATAAAAGCCGCCCTTGTCTTTGGCAATTTCTTTGTGTTTTTTTGGGATATCAACAACCGGACGAACCAGTTTCCTGCCCGGACCGTATGGGCGAAAATAACTTTCGATGCTAAAAGGAAGATAATTTAACCACGGAGTACACGGAGGAAAACCTATATAATAATCTCTGTGCCTTTGTGCCTCCGTGTGATGAATATTTGAATAAACAACCGCGGAATATTCTTTGATAAACTCTCCCCTGTCCTGCAAATCTTTAAAAAAAAGGAAACTCTTTTCGTTCTTTGCAAATAATACAAGCCCATGTGTTTCATAATCCAGTCTGTGCATAACATCAAAAAAATATTTTGTTTGCGCCGAATACCAATCATAAAGAGTATCACCGCTTTCATTTGCGGTATTATTTCTTGAAGTACAATGCATCTTCGGCGGTTTATAAATTACAGCGTAATTTTCAGTTTCTTCCAGAATATAAGGAGTATTATCCATGTATATTCATCCTGTCAAGTTTTTTAATAATAACTTTAAAGCGCTCAGGCATGGGTGAAGAAAAAGTTTTTTTTTCTGATTCGCCTGGTAAAGTAATTGTCAGGTTTTTTGAATGAAGCATTAAACTAACCTGCGAAAAATGCCTGTCAGAATTTCCATAAACAGGGTCTCCAAGTATGGGATTGCCAAGATGGCGCATGTGTACCCTAAGCTGATGAGTTCTGCCGGTACGCGGACGCAGCAAAACAAGCGAGTAATTGTTCCAGCTTTTTATTACTTTATAGGAAGTAACAGCGCTTTTACCTTGCGCGCAAACTACAAATTGTTTTCGATCTTTTTTATCTCTTGCAATAAACGTTTCTATACGCCCCTTTTGTTCCTTTGGTGTTCCCTGTACAATAGCAAAATAATTTTTAATTACCTTTCTCGCTTTAAATTGGTCTGCCAAAAATACGTGGGTTTCATCATTATACGCACAGATTATTATTCCTGATGTTTCTTTATCAAGCCGGTGAACAATACCGGGACGCAGGTTTTGCGGTTCTGCGCAGGCTTTAGCCAATCTTCTGAAGTAAAGTGCATTTGCAAGCGTACCTAACCTGTTACCGGCTCCGGGGTGAACAACCATCCCCTGTTCTTTATTTACAACAACACATTTTTCATCTTCATAAATTATTTCCAGCGGAATATCTTGCGCAATAATATCTATGGGAGGGTTTTCATCCCATTGTAATTCAAGACGATCTCCTTGTTTAACGTTTCTGGAAAGTTTTACATCTTTTCCATTAACCTTTGCTGCAAGGCTTCTTGCTTTTATTTGAGAACGGGAAAGAATAGATAAAACTTCTGATACATATCGATCTAATCTAAGAGTCTGCAGGGATTGTGTATTTATATCAACAATACAACTGTGAAACGGCATTTTTATTCAGTACCATCATTGTTATTAATCTCGTTTTGCTCATCATCAGGCGGTGTTCTTTCAATGATTACAATAGATCCTGCAGGCTGGTTTTCAATACGCTGCCTTTCATTGTTTCTTCTGTTCCGTACAACAAAAAAATCTATGGTTGCAAGGGTTGCAGAAACTCCTGCCGCTAATACTATATTTCTTATAAACTCATTGTTTGTCAGTTCAGCAGCTCCTGCTGATTTAAACGGCCAGGGAGCGTACCTGCGTCCTTGTTCGGAGAAATCCATTCCATTTGTGTCTATCCAGCGAATCATGTCTGTAGTAAATGTAACAAAAAATAAAGTAAACGGAAATGTTCCAAAAGCAATTATTTCCCAGCGGCGTAAATCTTCTGCCCATTGCGGAAATCCTGCAGTATCAAAAGTAATTTGCGTAGGTTCTGTAGAACTTAAACTTTGAGCTGAAACTTGATACGCCGGAATTATAAAAAGAGAAATAAAAATTAATAAAACAACAACTTTTTTCATTTTAATAAAATCATTCCTTACAGTTATTCTTTAAAAATAGCGCTGCCGATCCTAAGCAAGGTAGAACCTTCTTCAATTGCGATTTCATAATCATTTGACATTCCCATCGAAAGGACTGTCCAGTTAACATTTCCATCGTTGGAAGGAAACCGTTTTTCCAGCTCTTTTTGTGCTTTTACAAGCTGCCTGAAAGACGCTCTAATTAAAGATGTGTCTTCTGTAAAAGGAGCCATTGTCATAAGACCTGCGGGTTTTAAACTTTTACAATTTAAAACAAGGTCAACCGCTTTAAACAAAGCATCAAAATCTGAAACATTGTTTACAGCAAAGCCGCTTTTTGATTCTTCGCCTGTATGCAATTCAAACAAAACAGAAAGACTTTCGCTTCTGCTTACAGAATGTTTGGCAAGCTCCGTTATAAGTTCTTCCCTGTCCAACGATTGAATACAGTCAAAAAAAAGAGCTGCCTGCTTTGCTTTATTACGCTGCAGGGAGCCGATTAAATGTATTTGCGCTTCAATTTGCTTGGTTTTAAAGCCGGTTAATTTATCAACAGCTTCTTTTACCCTGCTTTCTCCAAAACAACGAACTCCCGCTCTGTAAGCCTGCTCTAATTTTTCTACCGGTTCAAATTTAGAAACACCCATCAAGGTAATTTCATCACGTTTTCTGCCGGCATTAACGCAAGCCTTTTGAATCCTCTCTTCTATTTTGGCAATATTTCCGGCAATTGACATTACTACCTTTATAATCGCATATTCTCAAGTGATTTTGCAAGAGACAGAAACGCATCAAAATCAAGATTTTCCGCACGTTCATTTTCGTTAATGGAATTTTCTCTTAAAACAGCTGAACAAATATCCAACGCTTCTTTTTTACCTTTACGGGATGAAAGAAAAGTTAAAAAATTATTTTTAATTGTTTTCCGCCTTGAAGCAAAAAGCGATCTTACAAGAGGATAAAAAACCAAAGGACAAGGCTGCGCATTTTTGTTTTCCAGAAGAACACCCATACTATCAACATTTGGCTGAGGAAAAAACGCTTCGCGCTTAATTATCATTAACGGTTTTACATTATAAACAGAAGCGCATAATACGGAAAATGATGAATAATCTGAAGAGCCGGCTTTAGCTGCCATACGAAGCGCCACTTCTTTTTGTACAGTTACAACCATTCGGGAAAAATAACGCTTCTTTTCGATAAAATCTGCAAGTAAAGCCGCAGCCACATTGTACGGAAGATTGCCCAAAAAAAACCTGCAGCTTGATCTTTGGTCTTGCCAGGTTTTCATTACATCACCTTCGATTAAAGTAAAATTACCGTGAAAGCCGTTATCAAACGAAAAAATATTTTTTAAAACTCGTATAAAACCTTTATCAATTTCGAATGCTTTTACTTTTAATCCCATTTCAAGCAAAGGAGCTGTCATAGCGCCAAGCCCCGGACCTACCTCCCAAACTTCGTCTCCGGTTTCAGCGCCAAGAGTTTCAACAAGCGTTTTTCTTACAGCAGGATTTATTAAAAAGTTTTGTCCGAATTTCTTTTGCATTCCTAGCTCTTCCTTTTCAAGGAATGATCTTAATTCGGAAGCAGAATTATAATTTATCATTACATCAAATACCTTTTTTTTATTTTTTCCGCGAACTACACTAAATTTCTTTTACAAGAAGGGCTGCAATTTTAACTGCGAAATGCGCCGCTTATAATCTAACACTATTATAACAAATGAAATAACAATAGAAAGCACCAGAACTAAAAGCGGGTTTGTATAAATTCCCGGAACATTACCGGAAATTGAAGCAATCATTTCCATTAGATGATAAAGCAGATGCAGCGGATAACTTAATATAAATGAAACCGAAAAAACATCAAGAAGCAGCCAAATCATGGAACCTATCATAAAAACCGCGGTAAGAGGAACAATCGCAAGACCTGCAATTATTCCTATCGGAGCTATTTTACCAAATGTATAACTGCAAACCGCAGATGTGGCAACAAAAGCACCAAATGAAATTGCCAATGGCTGTAAAATAAAATCCGGAATCTTTCCTTTTAATACCGAAAAAAGAGCTTTCCCTATTAATAAAATGCCCAGTAATGCCAAATACGAAAGAATAAAAGACAATGAATTACCGGCAGCAGGGGTAAAAATAATTTGTATTAAAAAAGAAAGCGATAAAATTGATATTGCTTTTTTGGGAAGAGCGAAAAGAATTGCAATTACACCCAGTATGTACATAAGAGCAGCTCTATTAAGGCTTGGCATTGGTCCTACAAGGAAACAATAAAGAATTATTATTACAGCGCCAATAATTAATGATGCTTTAATACCTAACGGCTTTTTAAGAAGGAAAGCGATTAATGCTGTTAATATGGCAAGGTGCATTCCTGATAAAGCTAAAATGTAAGACAAACCTGCATTCCTGTATGATACTGTAAAATCTGAATCCAGATTATCCCTTACTCCCAATAATAAAGCTAACGCCAAACCTCCCCAGGTTTCATCTTTAAACCGATTAATTAAATTTGATCTAATCCCCGTACGCATACGTTCAATTGATGAAGCGGGTTTTATGACATGCAGCGAATCAGCGCTGAATGTTAAATTATCTCCTGAACGTAAAATACCCTCTGCAAATATTACAGTACCCCGTCCAAACTGCATAAGTTTACCGGCGTTTAACTGAGGAAAAAAAACATATATCTCTCCTTTGCTGCTCGCTCGAAGACCATGTTCTCCTGCACATCGCTGCAGGGAAATAAGCGCCATAGCTTTGCCGCCGGAAATAATACGCGGATCTTCCAGCAGAACTCCTTCGATAGCTGTAATGTTATTCTGCGGAATACCAAAATTTATTTCATTTCTGCCTGCGTTAGCGGCAAATAAACCTATCACTACTCCGGCAGCTAAACCTGTACTGCATACATAAATTACGTGCAATGATTTGGAATTCGTATCAAGCGATGATAGGACTCGAAACAGGCAAAATAAAATAATCAGAATAGAAATGACAATTATAATAATTACTAAAGGCGCATAAAATAAAATATAAAAACCTGCTGCCGCTGCGGCAGCCGCACATAAAAGAGGAGTGATGTTACTATTAATCCAGCGGGTAATTATCTGTTCCATCGAAGACGATTTATCGCTTCCCTTGCCGCAGCTTGAATGTATTCGGGATACGGCAGATCACTTACATACAGTAAATTGTCAAAAGCTGCATTGTCACCTATTGAACCAAGCGCTCTGATAACTGCCAATACAATATCACCGTCAAAATTACCGGTAAGGTTTATTCTGGAATTTAATAAACCAAGCTGCAAACCAAGCACCAATGCAGCTTGAGAATTTCCAACCGCGCCAAGACAATTAATAGCTTCAATGTACCTGTTTCTTAAAACGGCATTCTGTAAAAAATCAGATTGAACACGGTAATAATGCCTGATTGCCAAAGGATTTGCTCTTGTCCATTTTAAATCTGTAAGAGTTAATACAGAGTTATAACGCATAGATGTAATATCAAAATTTTCTTCGGCAGACAAAAGCGATTGTTCAAGCGCAACCTCTGCAAGCTGCCCTCTTTCCGATAAATTTAAACGTTCACTGTTTATTCCGGCTCTAAAGGCTGCATATTTTTCATCAGGCGGATTATTCCAAAGAATACTTAAAAAAAACTGAAACAAGTTTCCCGGAATTGCTTCTAAAGCGCCGTATGCTTCGTTTGCGATTACTTCCGGATAACCGGCGCAATAAGCAGAAAAGAGAGCATGGTAAGAAGAACTGTCTCCCAGTTCCATAAGAGCTGTAATACAAGCTGAAACAATTGAATAATGAACAGCAGCTCCTGATTTTACCAAAATATTTTTTCCCAATAAATAATTATTCAAATTCTCAATTACACTTCGATCTCCTTTTCCAATTAAACCGAGTGTAATTAATATATCAGCGGAAATTTCCGAATCCGGGTTTTCAAGAAAAATTCTCCATAAGTCTTCTGCACTTGAAAAATCAGAAATATTTATTGTATCAAGCACCGGAGCCAAAGGCGGTTCGTCTGAATCGCTTATATCCAAATCTGTTTTAATTTCTATTTTAATTTCGTTATTATCTTCATCATCGTTATCTTCATCATAATTATCATCACAGTATATAAACGAAGCAAGAAAAATAAACAGTACAATAAAACTTACCTTATTCACAGCTTACCTCTTATTATTCAAAACCTTCTATTTGTTCATGTTTTGCAGCAGTAATGGTATCGGCTTCTTCTTCGAGCACCCTGAACGGCAGCTCATCCTCATCATCTTCCGGTAACATATTAAAAACTTCACACAGAATATGGTTACGGGTAGCAATAGGAAGCGGGTCTGCTTCCATGCGTAAAACCGATGTATTTGTTTCTTGATTATATTCAACAGAACGAACTGTAGCCGGCATACAAACAGGTATTTTATTTATTGAAAACTGTAATTTTAACCGTAACCCGGTAGAAGCCTGTCCGTGTACTTTAAAAGCGCAGCCTGTATCAGAAATATCTTCCAGCATACATCTTAAACCCGGTCTTTTTTCCAGCGCATGCGGATTATCAATATCGTTTACTATATAAAGGAATGCCGCCTTTTTAAATTTAATTCGCATGGATTTTCGTTTTTGAGTTCTAAAAAGCGAATCATTATGATCAACCTTTAGCGAAGAAATTCCTTTTGAAAAAACTTCGTCTATAACTTCAGAATCAAACACATAACCGGCATCATCTTCCCGCCAAAAATAAACAGAAATCTTCACGCCGTGCCACTGCATGGTAGCGGCTGACTTTGAATTAACAGGGCGGGAAATAGTAAGATAATTGCCGAAGTTTTTTACAACTTCAGACTTGTAAACACCGGTTCCAGCAACCAAAACCCGTAAAGGCTGCCCTTCGCCTATTTGGCGGGAATTGGTTATACGTGATTTATTTTCTGAGGCTTCCAGCTCAATTTTTTTAAAATAATCAAACAGCTTTGAAAGAAAAAGCTGTGTAGCAGGATCATTATATTCCCCCGATAACTGCACGGTTTTAACCATGGAACGAATGATTGTTTCAAACTGAGACTGAGAATTAAATATGCTTAATGGATCTTTTATTTTACAGCTTGCAACAAGGCGGCGCAGCTGTTCCAAATCCTTTATGGTAAAACCGGCTTCTTTTCCTTTAGAGAAAAATTGAATCCAATTGCCGGATTTCTCCCTGTTAAAATACGTCAAGAAATATATAACAGCGACCAGTGCAAATGCAAACAGTAAAAAAGGAATCAATATATTACCTCGTGTATATTTTCAGTAATTCTATTATAATACAGAAATAAAGTTATGGGTATATATATTGAAACGGTTATATTATATATTCTCTTGTTTTTTTCAAGTACTGCTGTTCTTTTTACCGCAGCAGCCTCTGCAGCGGCTGAGTTTTCCGTATTACAGGAACTGCAAAAAATTATTCTTTTTACGATACCCGCTTTGGCTTTAATTTGGTATCTGGTAAATAAAGCGCAAATGATAGAAATATGGATAATTAGACCCGGAAAAAAAGACCTTAAATCGGCACTATTAACATTTCCATTCCTGTTATTAACAGGTTCAGTTGTTTCGATGGCATCATTATTATTTGAAGGTTCTCCAGGACAATTATTTTATTATTCGCCATCAACGGGTTTAGACTGGATAGTTATTTGTATTTCCTGTATCCTTAGCGCTTATCTTGAAGAAAGTTTTTTCAGGTTCTATATATTAACAAAAAGGGAAAAATTAAACCTGACTGCTCCATCAGCGCTAATTCTGTCAACATTGATGTTTGCTTTTTGCCATATAGGCGCAGGTCCGTGGGGTTTTTTGAATGCCGCCATAAGCGGAGCTTTTTTTGGTTTTATGTTTCTGCGGTATAATTCACTTCATGGCATTGCCATTGCTCACGCATTGTATAATATAACGGCTGTTTTTCTGAATGTTTAATTATTAAAACTGTATTCCAACACCAATCCAGGGACGCAGATAACCTACAAGAACATCGCCGAATATATTAGAAAAATCAACACCTGTTTCAAACAGGAACAGGTCGGTAACACGCCAGCGTAACGACAGTCCGACACATGGAATTATCTGATTGAAAGAAAATCCGTCATTATCTTTATATGAACTTCCAAAAACAAGCGGATAACTTGCACCCAATCTCATACCCAAAGCAACCCTTTGATTGGACATCCATTTTAACGCGAGTAAATTTGCTCCTGCCGATACTGTATATCCGTCAATTGATGAAAAGAATTCATCACCGCTTGAAACCAGTGCTGTAAGTTCAGCTCCAATATACATATTATAACGTGATGTATAGAAAGCAAGGCTTATCCGCAGTCCCATACCTTCAAGTGTTGAGTTATCTGCAAAATCATTCCCGTATATTGTAAATAACGGAGCCCAATAAAAACCTGCACTGAATATAGTAGAACCTAAATCCCAATTAATAGGTAATTCCGGTTCCTGCACCGGCTGCGGTTCTTGTACTACCGGTCTAAAATCTGATACCAACTCCGGTTCAGGTTCATATAACGGTTCGGTTTCAAGTTCAGGTTCATACCATGTATCTGTTTCAGGCTGAGGTTCTATTACAGGTTCAATTTCAAACTGCGGCTCCGGTTCAAATTCAACTTGAGGTTGTTCAATTTCCGGCTCAGGTTCATATAACGTTTCGGTTTCAAGTTCAGGTTCATAC
>WQYB01000103.1 GCA_009781475.1 Treponema sp. | reverse complement strand
TGATAACAGGTATCCGAAATAATAAAGGCTCTATTGTCCTCAGCATCAATAGTCTTGGATGTACAATGGCGACGATAGATGTTGAAGCGATAGACTCGAAGAAACTTGCAGAAAAAGTAGATACTAATATATATGGAAAACAACTTATCGTGAAAAGCACGGCTTTACAACACATCAATAAACACACCATTCTTACAAACCGCAAGCCAAGTTTTAATTAATTTCAGACTGTTAAGTACCAAATTTCTTTTTTGAAGAGTAGGGGAGAAGAGAGTGGATTACACAATCTACATCAAACCGGAGTTATTGATACTTATACCGGCTCTATGTTTTTTCACTGAAATTGTAAAATCCTCCTTTAAACTCGATCATCACAGGATACCTCTGATTATTGGTATCGCCAGTATTTTCTTATCTTCTGTATGGGTCTTGGCAGAATCTGATATTACACATTATAGAGATGTTTTAATGGCAGTTTTTATAGCAATTGTTCAGGGGCTGCTGTGCGCCGGAGCGGCGGTTTATTTTTATCAGGTTTATAAGCAGAGTCGGAAGTCATCGGGCGGGGGAGGGTCGGATGGGAGTGGGGATGGTGAGGCGAAGAGGGAGATGGTTGGGAGGGATTAGGGGTAGGGATGGGAAAAGCGATGGATGTTCGGTTTGACGAAAAATGATTTTTGATTAAATTTCACAATTCTCTATACAAAGGATAATCAAAGATATGAATAAGGTTAATTACATTGGCGATGTATTAAAGACTCTTGAAAGACCATTGTTTAATATAGGTAATGATACAGTAATATATAAACAAGCTACAAAAGATCAAGATGTTATAAAAATGTTAAAGGTAAGAAAAAAAGATGGTACATTGACCGATGATGTTTTTGGATTTTTAGATGATCATAACAAAGCTGAAAAACAATTTTTTAAAGGTGCCAAAAAAGCAATTTGGGGACATTTTCATTTAAACCCCAGAGAAAAAAATAAATATGAGGATTATTTTGTTAATAACGAAGAGCAAATGCAAAAGTTTAATGAATTATTAGAAATGAATGATATAGGAAAAGATCTGAAGCTTTTTGATAATGAAGTCACTTTACTACTGGGGAAAAAGGGGGTGGGAAAAACTCTCACTCAAAATGTATGGCTGCATACTAAGCATGATGATTTAGAAAAGGAGAAAATTTTATGGGTAAGACTTGATGTAGAAAAATTATATAAACTATTATGGAAAAAAGGGAAAAAAATTACGACTGAAGAATATCTTTTGGGCCAACTGCTTTATGTTTTTTGTAAACGGTTCAAACCATTCGAAAAATTTATTGATGATACGATTGTTGATACAATTAAGAATGATGTTAAATATATGAACAGTAAGTTAATTGCAGAAATATATGAGCGACTACGCAAAAGTCCTGAAAACGATATTTTTCATATTGATGACGTATTAACAAAAGAGGAAGAAAAGTTTTTCGATGATCCAGAAATTTTCTTTAGACACAAATTAAAACGACAGCTAAAAACGCAACAACATTCCAAAATTACTGAATATCTAAGTAAACTTGAGGAACTTATTGCTATATATGAAAATACTTATAAAATTTATGGGAAAAAAAGATTAGCACTCGCGCCGAATAGGAGAAAAAGCTTTCTTATTGATAAAGTGTTTGAAAATAAAAAATCTACCCAATTTAAAACTTGGATATATTTGGGAAACATATTAAAGACATTTATTTTAGAGAAAAATTATCGCATTTTATACATAGTTGATGGAATTGATAATATTGATTTTGAAGATGCAGAGGCTGTAAGTGGTTATGGTAGACTACTCAAGCAGTTGTCAGATTTTCCTTTAAGTAAGGATAAAGTAGGGCATAAAAATGAACGAATATTTATAGCTATGAGAAATAATACTTTTCAAGATTTAAAAAAACATTATAAAGGATATGCGGTATCTCGCCACCTACATGATTTGCAAAATCCTCAAATAATAGATATCAATGGTAAAGAAGATCGTGTTATGGCTAGAAAAATTTTAAAAGCAAGAATTGATTATATTCAAAGATCTGAGTGGCGTGAAAAATCGCATATCGCCAAAGTTCTTAATTTTATGAAAGAAGATCACGTACAATTAAATGACGAAGAAAAATGGTGGAACTCTAATTATAGAACTTTCCTTCATAATCATATTAAATTAGCTAAATATATTACGTTTAGATATTATTTGAGAGGCTATAAAGAACGATCCCTTAAAAGCGAAATTGAAACTCATAAAGATATTAATTTTTATCTTAATGGTGAAATGTATGCTTGTGATGAAAAAAGAATAGGTGATGATGATGGAACGACTTGTTTCAACTTATTTGGTTTTGTTAATAAAACAAGGCCCCTTCAACCTTTACACTTTATTTATACTTACATTCTTCTATTAATCAAATCATCAGAAGCTGGACGAAATCGCAATAATATTGTCGATATAATGACTTGTTTAGGGTTTTATAAAGACGATAGTATAACTTGCATAAATAAATTAGTTTGCAATGGAATGTTAGAACAACGATTTGAAAATAAAGGTTTCACTTATAGTATAACAAAAAAAGGTACATTCCTTTTGGACAAATTTTACAACAATATCCAATTTTTATACTATTCCTGCTTAGATACAAAGTTGCCCGAAGTAGTTTTTAATTATATAAAAAAGAATGACTACATCTCACCGAATAATGACGTTAAATCTGGAGAATACAGATATTTTCCGCCAAATTGTATCATTACAGGCATTTCTTTTCTGAACTATTTAAAATTTGAAAATGAACAATTATTAAACGATAACGAGATTGAAAAAAAATTATCAAAAAGAGGTATACATAAAAGCAATCTTAAATTACCAATACATTATGATGATGCCAACGATGAGGACTCACTCCGATATTCAATAATTGAAATGTTTGATCTATTTAAAGAAGATAAAAAAGAAGATAAAAAAGAAGATAAAAAAGAAGATAACTATGATAAAAAATCTAGAGACGAAAAGTATCGTAAAAGACTTGAGGAATGGCTACTGGCAACAAAACAAGGATTAAAATATGTCTGACACGAATTGCAAAATACCAAACAAATTTGAAATAATGAAGGCTTGTGAAATAGCAAAAACTAGCGCAATTATTTTTACCTTTATAATAATAGCTGTTGCGGTCAGTATTCTTTTTGTTACTCAACCTGCTTTTTGGAGTAAACTTATACTTAATGAAAATACTGCTTATATTGCAAATACCATTGGTGGAATGAGTGCTTTAATTGTGCAAAGTGCTTGCGTAATAGCTTTATATTTAACTCTCAATATACAAAGAAAATCTTTACACCTAACCCTAGAAGAACAAAAAGTGGCTAATGGTATACAGAGAAGAATACTTGATGAACAACAAAAAATAAATAAAAAACAAATAGAAAAAATGGAATCAGATATAAAATTATCAATATGTGCAAATAAATTTGATCAACTGATACGGAAATTTGAAGATAAAATAATATTAGATAAACTTCTGCACCGCTCCTTTTCTGATATCAAAGAAGAGATGGATGGAGATACCGAAATATTTAAGGAAGTACTTTGTTTTTTGAGTTCTTTTTTGCGTGATTTACAATACCATATTGAGGATGTAATAAATGAAGAAATCAAAGACAAACAAAAAGAGAATTTAATACGAAGAATAAAAAATTTCATGGAAATTGATTTTTATCCTAAAGTATATAATCATATTGAAGAAGATTGGAAAACTAAATATAGCTTGCAACAATGGCATGAAAAAATTCAAGATTTATTAAATGGGTATAGCGACAACCAGCATTTTAGCGAAAACATAGATACACATTCTTCATGCTTTACCGAATGTCAACAACAAAGTTAATTCGTTGTTTTTTGGCCGACAATAATATTTATCAACTTTTTCTTTATTAAAATACAAAATTTACGGAGGTAGCAAAAATGGACAATCGTGAACAAGCGAATGAAATTTTGGAGTGTCTTTATGAGATTTCTACATTAACAAAATTTCCGAGAACCGGGTGGATATTAGCTGGCGTTCGCGATCCCGAAAGTGTATCAGATCACTGTTTTGAAACAGCACTTTTAGCTTATATGCTTTCGAGAAAAATTGACTATCGTTTTGATATCGGAAAAATGATGACTATGGCTCTTTTTCACGAAATAGGTGAAACAAGATTGACAGATATGCCGAGAAGAGCTAAACCATACATCAAAGAATTTAAGAAAAAAGCCGAAAAATCCATTCTCTTTGACGTGATGGGTTCTTTTGCTGAAAATGTTAATTCGATATTATCTGAATTTGAAGAAAAAGAAACCCCTGAAGCAAAATTAGTGGAAGCTGCCGAAGAACTACAGATTATATTCCGTTCTTTGTTATATGCAAAAGAGAATAATGGCGATATGTCAGAATATCGTGAAGATGTTGCCAAGTATTCATCTGAGGGTTTCGATATAGCACAAGATATTGCAGCGGTCATTGGAGAAAAACTTGATAAATATTTAAACGGAAAAGAATATTGGGAAATAGGTTATAAGCGTCAAGGGGGTAAATAATGGAAACTTATGATGTATTTATTAGTTATAGCCACAAGAGTGATGAAATAGCTAAAAAGATACAATCAAATCTTGTTAAGAATAGATTCCGTGTTTTTATTGATTCTGCTACTGACTACGGTATATCAATACCGAGTGAGATCAGAAAAGGTCTCAAATCGAGTAGGCACATCGTTTGTTTGATGACCGATGATTGGATAAAATCAGCGTATTGTCAACTTGAGTTAGATACTGGTATTATGAATGATCCTGCTGCTAAACAAAGGAAGATTATCCCACTGCTGTTGCAGAAGGGGATTGAAATTCCCGAAGATTTGAAACGTATAAAATACTTAGATTTTACAGAATGGACAACAAACTTCAAAAAACTAATAACCGAACTGAAACGTGCTATAACGCCATGATATAATTACTGCTTATTTACGTCAATCAATATAGACTTACATATATTGGCTTATCTTGTAAGAAAGGAGAAGCAACATGGTAAAACTAAAGCCAAAATTGTTTTTATTTTGTACTAACGATGTTAAAGATTTGGCTACAAAAATCCACAGCAGTTTGCTTTCCACCGATTACGATATTTTTTTTGAAAGTAAAGATATGCTACCAGGCAGTGCAATTCCTGCGGTGATTAGGACTCACGTTGAATCAAGCAAGCATGTAATTTGTTTGTTGTCACCTGCATGGAAAGAGTCAACTTATCTCAAAAGTCTTTTAGAGCAAGCTATCAATCAAGATGTTGACACAACAAAAAGAAAAGTCATCCCTATAGTTGTTGGTGAAAACTTTGATTTGCCAGACATTATCACTTCTAAAAATCTACATTGTATAGATTTTTCAAATTGGAAAAATGAATATAGAAATTTAATCAAGAAGCTTCGTGCTGCAATTGTCGATCAAGGTAATTTGCTAAAGGTGCATCACGCTCAAGCAGAAATGATAAAAAACTCGTCAGCAATACGAGATGTCAGCTTTGGTTTTCTTCTTCCCGATTTATATATTCAACCTAATATTAGCACTCATAAATATCCTGCAAACTGGGATTTTAATTTGTTCGTTGAAAATCAAGGTAAAAATAAAAACATCGCATTGATAGGAGTTCCTGGTAGTGGGAAAACAACAACTTTGCGTACCCTTTTTTACGAATTTCATTCTAACCAAGAGATTAATCTTACATTGTATTTTACTGCCAAGGAAATTATTGCTTCGGCTTCAAAAAAAATACCTACTCTTGTTTCTTTACTAAAAGCAATGTATTCAATAAATATTCGAACCGCTGATTTTAAACACCAAAATATTGTTCTCTTTATTGATGGTGTTGATGAAATAGACCCTAAAAAGTTTGATGCACTGTTCATGTTTTGTAAAAAATTAAAAGAAGAGGGAATTATTTTTTGGATTGGAGTTAGATCAGATATTTATTATTCTCATATTTCCAATTCACCAAACGATTCATTGTTTCATGAGGTTTGCAAGCTTACTGATTGGACAAGAAAACAAGGAATGAAATTTGTTCGGCGCTACTCAAAAAAATCTAATAATAACCTCATCGTTAAGAATGTTAATACCTTACTCAAGAATAATAATAAGGTTTTATCATTTCTCGAAAATCCATTTAAACTATCATTATTAGTTTTCATACTCTCTGATCGTGATTATGACATTTCTCGAATTAAACCAAATGATTATATTCTTTATAAAGAGTTTTATTCTCAATGGTTAGAAAAGGAAAAGAAAAGAGGCACTTCACATAATAACAACGATTACATACGTAATAGTCATATAAAAATCGCCATTGAATTATATCGCGAGCGGTTAAGTGTTCCTTTGTCAAAAATGCTTAGCAATGAATGTAATATTGAAAAGATAATAAATGATTCCGCTATTATTGGCTTATTAATAACCAATGACAACGCTTTAGATGGAACCATTGTTGAAAAGTTTCAACATGAAACTTTAGCGGAATTTCTAGTAGCAGAAGGTATTATTGATAGTTTTCGGAATGGTATCAAATTAAATGAACTAATGGATACTGTTTATAATTATGAAGTTAATTTATTTGTTCGTAGTGCTTTTGAAGTTATGACTTTGAGAGAACGAAATTTAATATTTAATAACTTAAGCAATAAATACAACGAATTACTTACCGATAAGACTGCCATTGCTGAGCGGATAAGAGAACAATTTATATACTACATTGGCAGAATACCACTTAGCTCCCCTCCAGATATCTTGAGATTTGTTTATGAACATGAAGGGAATCCCTTTATAAAACGTGCGGCTGCCTTAAGTCTCATTTTATTGGGGGAAGAGGAAGTTGAGAAAGATTTCATTGAGAAACTATTATCTGATAAAGAACTGGAGTTGTTAAATCGTTCTTTTCAGTTAATATATTTCGGTGACACACAAGGTGATTATCACACATATAGAGATAATGGACTTATTGGTTGGAAAAACACAAAAAGAGCAACTCTTGAACGATTTTCAAATAATTCAACGAGAAGTATCAAACTAAGGCTTTGGGATATTGTTACTTTTAAATCTTTCATTGACAGTAGAGGCTTGTCTGGTCTAACTGATGATGAAATAGAGATTATTAAAAAAATGATAATTAACGATCCTACTATTTCTAAACCTCGTTATGAAATATTGAATCGTGAAAAAAACAGCTTACTTACTTACTTGTCAGAGAATAAAGTCTTGCTATGATAGATAAAAACAATATTAAAATCGTACTGGTTGCGATTTATTCAGAAAAATTTGCTATGATTGGTGAATCTCACGGTATTTCTGTCATTGCCGGTGAGCTTATCAGCAAAAAAATTGTTAAAACAGAAAATTTACTTGTGGTGGATATGTACGCTTATGATCAGAACGTTCCCAAAGAAGATATTTTTTCTGAAATTATTCGTTTTAATCCAAATATGATTGGATTCTCTTGTCCTTATGGTAGTTATGATTATCTGAAAGATATCTATTCAAAGAAAAAATTCTCTGATATCGTACCTAAACCATTGATTGTATTCGGTGGTGCATTACCAACTTACATACCTGAAAAATATTTAATTGAAATTGATAATACGGCCGTTGCTATTCGAGGAGAGGGAGAGGAAGCAATATGTGCATTAGTAGAATCACTTATTACAACTAAAGAGTTATCATCCATTAACAATATCTCTTTTTATAAATCTGGTACTATAATACATAATAAACGTAAGCAAGTAAATTTAAAGAACGTTGCGCTACCTTATCGAAATCATATTCCAAATTTATTGAAAGTTAATGCACAAATATTTGTTGAGAATAGTCGCGGCTGTGCATGGGGTAAATGTTATTTTTGTTCACGCGATATATATTTAGATGATTATAAATCAACAAAATACCGAAGATTTCCATTAAAACGGTTAGAGCAGGATCTCATTAATTTAGCAAATTATAGTGTTACCACTATAACATTCGCAGATGAAGATTTTTGTGGCAGTGGATTAGATGAAATGCACGACATCGTCACGATTTTTAAAAATCTTCAAAAGATTGGTATCGAATTCATTTTTGATGTCAGCATGAATGTTAATTCAATTTATAGTAATAGTTGGACTGATTCTCAGAAGATTACAGCAAAGGATTTATTATCGATACTCAAGGTGCTTGGTTTGAGAAAGGTATTTTTAGGAGTTGAATCAGGCACAGCAGAACAATTAAAAAGATATAACAAGCAACATCACCCTAACGAAGCTGTTATGGCAATTAATTTGTTGCGCGATTTAAAAATTCAAATTGAAATTGGTTATATTCTTTTTGACCCACTATGTACTATACCCGAAATAGAAGACAATATTAAATATCTTTTGGACAACAATCTCTCAGAGATTACATCATCTCTTGGCAGTGGGCTTGAATTAAGACTCCATTTTGCCACTCAATATGTCATGTTATTAGATCATTATTATAACAAAATCGGAAATAAATTATATGACAATTGTTTTGACAATGATACTCTTAACTATCCAACTTATTATGCCGATGAGAAAATATCAAAAATATGCTATTTCATAAGAGAGGCAAATAAAACAATAAGGCCATTGTATTATCCTTTGAAAAGCATAAGTCGGTACGGTGAGGTAGGAGCATTAGGTAGTTACTCAAAGGATATTAAAAACATCATTATGAGTATCAGAAAATTATATATTCACCATATAAAAGAGTGTGTCGCTTTGTTTTCAAATGGAGGTTTAAACATATTAATACAGGACACCTTAGAGAATTTAGAAATTTCGATTATTAATCTATACAATCAAAATAAAGAATTATTAAGTAAAATGGTAGCTGAAACTCAAAATATTGTACTATTAACCGCTGTAAACGAGTTTGAAATCTATTTAGCTATGAAGTACGGGAAAACACTCGTATGTAGACAGTATGGCGGAGAGTGTAAATAATTGGTGATAAAATAAAATATTCCAATCGACATAAATGTCATATATTATATTAAAAATGTAACTTGTTTAAAATCAATGCCTTGCGTGTCGCATAATGTATGTTATGTAAACTTGAATGTGCCTTCGTACATCAGCGGCTAACTGCTGATTCTCCCCTATTTAAAAGAACAATATGCCAAAAATACTGACGGCAGTGCCTAATCCCTATAGTTTCATGCTTGTTG
>WQYB01000102.1 GCA_009781475.1 Treponema sp. | reverse complement strand
TGTATGTGATCTTGTCACTTTTTCCTTTACTCATAAAGGAATTCTATCATGTCTTATGTACTTTGTAAATTTTGACCATAAAAAAGGCTGCCCAAGATTACTTCTCGGACAGCCCCATTCAATCCTAATGTCACTTGGTCGCATTACATTTTATTGACTCGTATCGACAATCCTGACGAAAGAAGTTTTTATGAAATTGTTCTGCTTCTTTTCTTCGTTCTCTTTTGCCTTCAACAAGGATACCAGTAGAACGAAAGATGGTATAATCATTCGCTTTCTCATTCCAAAAGCGAACATACCACATGAGACCATTGCCAGTTTTTTTCTTAAAAAGTGAAAACGAACTACGCATATCGAACTTCCCTTGTCTGAAATGTAACTTTTAGTGTAACTTTCAGACTTTCGTGTGATATGCCATCCGTTTTCAGGTGGGCTAACTCCTTACTAAATAAGGAATTAAGTGATTGGAGCTAAAGGGAATTGAACCCTTGGCCTCTTGAATGCCATTCCCCGATTGGGAAACCGCTGTAATGCTCCCTTCTTGTTTATACTCGACACAATATAGAAAGCATTACAGTAAGTCAAGAAAATAATCCGCTATAATTGTCCTGAATTAGCCTCACTCGTCAACTGGTTTCTCATACTTTTTCTCAGCATCTATCTTGGCTATAAGATAACCAAGATAGTGCCAACAAGATCATCTGTCATCCAATTCAATTTCTTCTTTGGCAAAAAAACCATCATTGGGATACAGATCATCCTTATGTATGCACGATTCTTCACGCATTATAATATACCGTGGCTTTCCCTGCTTTATGGAAAGAGTCAGGGTGACAGTCCCGTACATAAGCCCTATAGTGGCTTGTTCAAATTTGTTCAGGATTTCCGAAGGTGTTTTCATGCAGCACCTCCATTATCCTTTCCCTTAACTGCACAGCTTTCAAGAAATGTGGTTATATCGGATTCTGTAAACAGAACACGATCTCCAATTTTGCGATAAGGCAGTTTACCTTTCTTGCGGTAGCGGTCAATTGTCTCAGTGCTAACACGCAGTAGTTTAGCTGCTTCCTTTTTGTTTGATACACCCATAATAACTCCTCGAGTCCGGTTGGTTTTTAGGGTATACCGGAAACTCCATATTTTTTTACCCCGGATAAAACTAGCATTAGAAAATTCAGAGTGTGGACTGTATCCGATAGCGAGTGTAGTGTCCGCAGTGTCTCCAAGTGTCCGCAGTGTCCCCGAGTGTCCGAAGCGTCCCCGAGTCTCCGAAGTGTCCCCGAGTCTCCGAAGTGTCCCCGAGTCTCCGAAGTGTCCCCGAGTGTCCGAAGTGTCCCCGAGTCTCCGAAGTGTCCCCGAGTCTCCGAAGTGTCCCCGAGTCTCCGAAGTGTCCCCGAGTCTCCGAAGTGTCCCCGAGTCTCCGAAGTGTCCCCGAGTCTCCGAAGTGTCCCGAACATCGCATAAAAAAATTTGAAAAAATTTAGAAACAACTTGACAAATGTCCTATAATCATATATTATAGGACGTATGAAAAACAGAAAAAATGAAGGAGAATTTGATATGAATAAACTTGCAAGCAGGGCTGGGAATGACATTAGGGAAATGGCGGCAATTTTAGCCAGTTACCCATCTCCGGACAAATGGACTGCGGAAATGAAAAGTCAAGCGGTTAATTTTGCCGCTCTGCTGGATACCGCTCAAAAGATAATAACCCTCAAGTCAATTGCCGGAATAAATTTCGAAGCCGAAAAAATAACTTTCCTGAATAACGCCGGACGTACCCAAAGCCCGCATACCCGCACAGCGTATCAAGCTGCATTAAATCGCTTGGACACCTGGACAGAACGGCAGAAAATAAACCCTCTTGAAATAACCCCTGCTCAAGCCGATGATTTTATCTATTCATTAAAAGCCGAGGAGCGCAGTTCCGCTTCTATCCGGCTGGATACCGCTGCCGCTTCCAGTTTTTTTACTTGGCTTGAGCGCAGGCACGCTGGATTAAAAAACCCGTTCCGGGGAACCAAAGCACGTCCAGCAAAAAAATCAGTCCGGGGCTTTGCTATTCCATCCGCAGAGGAAGTGGAAATTATAATCCGTGAACTACCTGCCTATGAAGCCGCCGCTGTCGCTGTTATGGCATATAGAGGTTTACGAGTCGGGGCTTTGCCGGAACTCTCTTTTACCGGGGGAAAATATAAAACCAATAGCAAGGGAAAAGACGCCGTTGTTGTTCTACCACCTGAAGCATTGGAAAAGATAAAGGCTGCCGATATTCCTCTCAAGAAACCTTTTACAGGGATACTTCCTAACACTCTTGAAAAACGGATTGCACGAGGTATTGATAAGCTCTTTAATACAGGGAAAGTACATGGCAAATACTCGGCACACGATTTTCGTCATTTTTTCGCAGTTACTGAATACCGCAAAGATAAAGACATTTATCGGGTTTCAAAGTTGCTGGGGCATACATCAATTCAGATAACGGAAAATTATCTTAAAGGTCTTGGTAAAGTGGAATAAAAGCCATTAGGAGCGCAATAGGTTCCTTACCGATGTTGTACTTGTAGATAGTAGACTGTTCTACTGTTAGTCATCAATATATCTTTCGTAAACAAATCTGTTTTTAACTTGAAACTTCTAGAGAATCTCACACACATTAATAAATATGAAGGTCATTCACACATTCACTTAAAAGTACAACAAAACGGTTTTTCTCTCTGGGTTCCCGCTCTTTCCGCTATCTTGACAAAATTTCAGTTGTCATATAATCTTTATATATGCTAATTCTTTATCCAGTAAGGAATTACGTTTCTGTTTTTTCCGTTTTTTGATTTGTATCCAAAAATCTATTATTAGGACGCATAGAAATGGTAAATAAGGGAATAGAGTCAATCGAAGTTGCCGAAAATGATCCGAGCTTGAATCATGTTTTTGATCCATTAAGCCATGATAATTTTGATCCGTTCGGCTGGCATGATATTCCTGAAAAAAACAATAAAAAAGACGATAACGTTTCTGATAAAGAACTGAAAGAGTACCATGCTAAGTGTTTAGCAAAAGAAAAAGCACGAAAAAAAGCACTCAAGGCGAACCCGGTTGATTGGGTTGCTGAAAAAGAGGCGTATCTTGCATACATTGAGAAAGCAAAAAGCCCGAACACATACAAAGCATACGCAGCCGCCCTGGGAAGGCTTGAAAAATGGGCTAAGCATAATATCGTTGACGGTGACGTTTTATATTTTTTGCCCGAATATGCCAATAGTTTCATTATCGACTTGGAAAAGTGGTATCTTATTTATGGTAATCCAAAAAAGAACTCAGGCCATAATTGGTTAACGAGCTTGATAGCCAAAAGAAAAAGGCAGCAATATCTAGACGGAAGAAGGAAGCGGTTAACTGCCAGAGAAAAGCAGCGGTTAGCCGAAAGAGAGCGATATCTAGCTGAAAGCATAAGCGTAAGAATGCGGTCAGCGGCAAGTGTCCGGCTGGATATCTCTGCGTTAAACTTTTTTTATGATTGGTTTCACTGCCGCCATGCCTTTATAGAAAATCCGTTTTCGGGAATTGCCAGACCCCCGAAAGAGGTTGTTATAAAAAGAGTAAACTTGGACAAAAGAGTAATTGAAGATATGATCGAGGAGCTTCCCGCTTATGAAGCTGCCGCAATCGCAATCATGGCTTTTCATGGTTTGAAAATCGGGGCGTTACCTTCTTTTACAGTTGACGGAGATCAATTCAAATATATCTCAAAGGGTAAGGACGTAACCGGGAAAATCCACCCTACAGTGCTGAAGGCCATTGTAAATGCGGAGCTTCCGATGAGCGAGCCGTTTGCAGGCATGAAGTCTAACACTATTGGACAGAGTGTTGATCGGACGGTCAGAGTTTATTGCCATGGTCGAGGATATAATTATTGCGGCAGTGGTATTTTTCGCAATTCTTTTGCAAAAACCGAATGGGAAAAAGATAAAAATGTTTATCGGCTTTCAAAACTCTTTAACCATGCTACAGTTCAGGTAACGAAGGACTACCTTCGGGGACTGGGTGTGGACATTGACGGATTGACCAATAAGGAAACCGAATATGAAAAATTTATACGGGAGTTCATGGAACGCTCAGAAATTTAAATTACTTCGTCATGACTTTTTTTCCGGGCGTAACCACTTCTCTCCAGTGACTTTTATTTTAAGTTAAATTATGTCAATTATTAAATTAGAATAGGTCTATTATGGAATTATGCGATTTTAATCTTCAAAAATATATAAAAATAAAGCCCACACCGTAAGAAATTCGCCGATCCCCGCCCTCGATTCCGCACCGTAATAATTTTCCTGGATTTTTTTTGATTTTCAATAGGTCGCTGTCCAGTCCAGTGGTTTATCTTAAAAAAATGTATTCCTAAATAATGCTGAGGCAGTGAAATGAAATTGAAAGACGTTAAATGTTTTTGCAATGAATTCTACAGGCGATTTTCTGCTTTGGATTTACATCCTCTCCAATTGAGATATATTGAAACAGAAGATTCAGTTTCTGTCGCTCTAATAAAACATGATGAGGCTGCGGGCATTGAAGCTTCCGTAACCATTAATTGTGATTCGGTACGTTTACTAAAAATTAATTGCTTTGATAGGTTAGATTCTTTTTTCACATTTGATACGCCGTTGGAATTATACACAAATCTTTTAACGCTGTTACTTATGTGCTGTCATGCGTCCGGTATTATAATTTCCCCATCAGAAGCGATCAATACCACTCTCGGTAAAAAAATTAAAACATGGCGTGAACTCGTGATCTATATTTGTTCTTTATCGCCTAAAGAGCAGGCAACAATCGTTGTTCAGGAGAATCATCAAAATGCTTTGAAATTCCTGAAAACTACATTTCATGTTGACGATGGAATGCTTGTAACCGATGGGTTTTATAAATGTAAAATAAAATTTAAAGATCAGCTTGAATTAGTTCGAGCTGTTTTAGATTCGTTATGCGCTGTGCTTAAAATCCATGATTATATTATCAATCCTTTCGCCATTGAACAGAATCCGTGATTATAGATAAATTATCTTGGAAAACTGATTATCTCGGAATATGTCCGGGGCAGATCATTTGTAAGGTTTTCCTATCCCAGCCCCGCTCCTAATCAGCCCCCATTGCTTTCTACCATGCCCACCTTAGGCACAGTCTGAATAAAACGTGTTATGTTGCTATAGTACACTAAAGAGCCGCTCTGTTGCCAGATTTTTAAATAGCTGCTATTTTTTTATCTTGTTTTCGTTTTTCTGAATACTATCCAAATGTCTTACCTGGTCTAAAATGTAACCTTGAAAATGTCCGTTTAACCTCTTGAAAATACTAATAAGTTCTTCAAGTCTTGCATCGGGAGGCTCGGCATCAAACATTTTACCTTTACCAGTTAAAAGCCAGCCTTTGTTGACATTGTATATCTTGCAGACAGAGTCAATAAAAGAATCTTTTATTGTCCGCTTGCCTATCTCTATCAAGGTGTAATGACTAGTACTTGTAAATACACTTTTTGCGAATACTTTTTGGGATACGTCTAACGTATTCCTGACAGCTTTCAAACGCTCAATAACTGACATTGCATCCAAATTAACATAAAAATTGGATAATAGCAAGATTTCAAGTTGACACATTGCGGTGCATTGATATACAATGTTACAATGCAACGTACTATTTTAAGGAATTTTTATGACTGTGACTAAATCAGGCAATATCGAGTATATTAGCGAGGTTTTTAAAGAGCTGTCACCCGAAAGGAAAGACTATCTCTTGGATACCGCACGATCACTTTTAAATGTACAGGACGATAAAATCCCCACTATCAGCGAAACCATTTCCCAAAATGTACAGAAAAAATATTCAAAAACAATGTCGACTTGTATTGAAAAAAACATGAAGGAGTAGAATATATGAAAAAGAGAAGCATTATTTCGGCTATAGTTTTATTTGTTTTTTTAATAGGTGTTCCTGTCATTCTTTCAGCACAATCACGATCTATTCCAAATAGTCCCGATGACTTTAGGATTGCCAATAGCTCTTTAGGCGGTGTTAGAATTACTCGATATATCGGTACAAGACAAGATGTGGTTATTCCCGAAACAATTGACGGTCTTAGCGTTACTGAAATCAGTGCCAGTGCTTTTGCTCTTGATACTCGAACAGATCTTGGCTATCCCTCAGAAATTGATGTAATAATAAACAGTGTTGTTTTACCTAACACATTAATTGAAATCGGGAGCTATGCTTTTAGCGGACAGCCGTTAACTTCTATTTCTTTTCCTAGTTCGTTGAGAACAATCCAGTGGTTTGCATTTTATAATAATAATTTTACCTCTGTAATTATACCTAACGGTGTAACATATATAGGGACGCATGCTTTTGGAACTAGTCGTGGAAAAAGCAAAATAACTTCCGTTACAATACCTCCATCACTTGCGAATTATGGAAGTAATATTGGTTTCTGGAATGCGTTTAAGGAATTTGATTATGGTTGGGGTGAAGGCACAGCGACTTCTATAAACAGCATCACCTTACCAGCAAATGTAAGTTCACGTAACTTGCATCTCTTTGGAATATCTCAATTCCATAATGGCTTCCATAATGCTTACGAAGGTAATGAAAGAAGGGCAGGAACCTACATCTGGACAGGTCGTATCTGGGTTGTTCAGTAAATATTCACACTTACAGGATTAAAGGAGATTATCTATATGGGAATATATGATGATGAACGCTCAGGGACTTACGATAATACTTTTAATCGCAATTTCTATAAAACCAAAGATCGCAGAGGATATGTTGAAAAAACCAGTGATGAGGATGTTGAAAAAAATATTGACAGCCTTATGGACAAAATGGAAAAAAAAATAAAGGGACAACCATTTTCTGAAAAAATAAATTTTTTAATGGACGTTGTTCACAATAATATTACTTATGATTATAAGCTAAATGATTTCTATTTAAAGAATAAACACAATAAAGGATTTTATAATTATAAAAATAGTGCAAAGCAGGTGATCAAGAGCAGACAAGGAACATGTATCGGGTTTGCTAATACTTTCAAGGTTCTTTGTGAAGGATCAGGAATAGAATGTAAAACAATGTCATATAAAAATGAGAAAAGAAAAATATATCATCGACTCAATATTGTTTTTGATAATGGAAAACAATATTATGTCGATCCGACATGGGGTTTTATTGTTGATAATTATGATGAACTTAAAGCCATATACAGAGGCGAAAAACAGAATCCAAGAACAAATAGCAATGTTTATTTTGTACGCTCAAAAGATTATGAATTGCTTGAAAGCAAAACTGAAAAAAGAAAAATCATAGATTGGAAGGTAATAATGTTCTTTTTAGTGCCCGTCATTTGTGGAATACTCTTTCTAATTCTTTTATTAAAATAAGAATATGTTGATTCACAAAGAGCCCCGGAAGTGTGTAAACCGTCCGGGGCACAAATCGCTTCTTGTGACTATGTGTCACGTTTAATCGCTAATGGTGTATCATTATGTTAGCTATTCATATCAGCCAGCCTTCCGAAATTGTAGAATATTCCCAAAAACCTGAGCCGCCGCACGACCGATTTCACGAATATTTTTCTTCTCAATATGGTCGGCATACATCTTGAAAGTCTTCAATGATTTATGCCCGGTACCTTTAGCGGCTAATTCGCCACTAATTTTTTCACTGATCTTGGTACAATGGTAATGCCGTAATGAATGGAAAACAATGTTTCTGCCTTTGTAGTCTATCATGATTTCAGGTTTCTCTTTTCCCTGTTTCTGAGCGGCTTCCAAATACATCAGGTTAACGCCATCCATAGCTTTATGAAACCCCTTGGTCAATACCTTATAATCACAGGGTTTGTCAGGTAGAAGCGAATAAAAAATAAACGGATCAGAAATGTAATCTGGTTTATCCGGATTGCTTATGTTAAAAGGGTTATTGCTTAACAGGTCTAAAAGAGCGGCTCTTACTTCCGGCTGTAATGGCACAATTCTTTCTTCGCCATTTTTTGGACATTTTAATCCGTCAGTACGTGAAAAATTATGTTTAATATCCAATGTCTCATCTCCGATATCGGATCGGCGGAGGGCTAGGCAT
Source organism: Treponema sp. (assembly GCA_009781475.1). GTDB lineage: Bacteria > Spirochaetota > Spirochaetia > Treponematales > Breznakiellaceae > WQXQ01. The sequence continues at coordinate 1,170 of WQYB01000102.1, read as the reverse complement.
TCTCCTTGGCGAGCCCCGGTAGTAAGAGCAACGAGGGAAGCAACATAAGCCCTGTTGTCATTCCAGTTTACAGAAAAAACGGCTTCTGCTTCCGCTTCAGTAAGTATGCCCCGCTTTTTATTCTTAACGGAAAATCTTGTCAACCCGAGGCATGGGTTTTCCGGAATTATCTTTTTTTCAAAAGCCCATTGTAGCGGTTTACGGACAATATGCATTATCGATTTTCTCGATGAGGTAGAAAGCTTTTTGTCAGCTAATTGCTTGGATATTTTTTCCAAATCATCTGTTGTAACACAGTTTAGTTTCTTATCTCCAAAAAAGCCTTTTAAATGGGCTTTTAATAGCCTATGACACGTTTTAGCATGACCACGAGTAAATCTGAATCCATGAGCAAGCTGATCTTGAATATATTCCGATTTATCAAAATCCCAAAATATTTCAAGAAACTGGATAAATATGACAGCGCCTCTTCCGGTATTTGGAACTGCTGCAATATCTATAAGCCCCATGATCTTTAGCGTTGAAACAATCCGCAGTGCATCATTAGCATTCAACTCTGATTTGCGTATTACTTTAATGATGCTTTCAATCCCGGCGGCTTCCTCAATAGACCGGGGAGTTCTCTTTCTCCCGGTTGGTATGCCGTTGGCTTTCCAGAGTTCCGCTTTCACTTGGGCTTTGAACTTGTCTTTTTCCCCGGTTGATCGAGCGGTCAATTTTTTCCCATTTTCCGGGTTGATAAATTCAACATAGAAAATGCCGCCATGTCGCTTGTGAAGATAATACTCCCGACACATAATAGCTCCTTCGGAAAAACCATGATTTTCTCATAGTTTTTCTCATTCAAAAATTGAAAGGAGCCTTTATGTCGGTTTCTCCTGATCATAAAGACTGTGTAATTCCTTATAACATAAAGAATTACGTGCAATGGAGCTAATGGGAATTGAACCCATGGCCTCTTGAATGCCATTCAAGCGCTCTAGCCAACTGAGCTACAGCCCCGTAGATGTCTTTACTGTATTTAAATAGTGAATTAATGTCAAGTATGCGCGGTGCCTCATGAAAAAAGTAACCGAAAAGGAGTTTTGCCTCATAATGAAAATGTAACCCAAATTATTAGAGACTAAACGATAGGAATGCTATCCGGAGGTCAATGTGGGGTTAACAATG
>WQYB01000101.1 GCA_009781475.1 Treponema sp. | reverse complement strand
GTCTTTGCGCTCCTGCCTTATAATATATTTTTTAGTAATATACCTTGCAAGATTTTCATAAAAATGGTAATATTGCTATAATGCGTCAAAAATCTTACATGAATTCAAATTCTCTCTCTCTCTAATCTATAGAAGAAACTTTAATGATTTCACCAAAAGCCATTTTTTAAGGGACAGATCCGTCCAAAACATTATAAAAGAGGAATCAAAATGAAGAAAATGATTAAGAAACTCGGATTTATTGTCATTTTGGCAGTAATAGGATTAACAATGGGTGCTTGTAACAGCGAGCCAGCTTGTTCTCACGATTGGACTGGATGGAATTTAATAAGTTTTGGCAGAGAAACAAGGAACTGTAATAGTTGTACAGCAGTTCAAGCAAGACTTACAAGAAATATAGGTGAAACCGGAGAAGCAGTCGGAAGAATTTTTTATTGTAATGCGGCAGGTTTTACATTACAAGATATTAATCCTGTAAATAATAAAACAGTTTATTATCTTGAAGCATGGACAGCAAACGAAACAGCTTCTGAATGGGGTGATTATGGTATATTAGTCGTAAACATAACAACTTTTACATCTAATTCAGCATCAGCTGCTAGAATAATAGGAAACGGCAGAAAAGACACTCAAATTATAGCAGCGCATATGACAGGAAAATCAATAACAGGTACAGCAGCGCAAAGATGCGCCAGTGCTACACATGGGGGAAGAAACGATTGGTTTCTACCAAGTCTTGGAGAACTTAGTGAATTAAAAAAAGCAAAGGGACAACCAAATGTACCGACTTCGGGATCTTTCTGGTCTTCTTCGCAATTCGGTTCATCCGCCGCGTGGGGCGAGTGGTTCGACAGTGATTATCCTATCAACTCCGCCAAGGACTCAGACAGCAACGATGTTCGTGCCGTTCGGGCTTTTTAGTTTGAGTGGTGATAGTCACTTTTATTCTGGACTGTCGCAGGCTTACGTATACATCTTTATTGAACCTTGTTTTTGAAATAGTTTTATGTTATTATATTACAGTGAGAATATTCAAGAATACATATGGTATGAAAAAATTATTGGTAATTGCTGTTTTTTTCGTATTATTATCCGGTTGTACAAGAATATCTAATAGAAATATTGAATACATGATCCTTGAATATCGGGATATTGATAAATTAAACTTACTGGATGAGATTTATCATGAATTATCAAAAAGTGAGGTTCAGGATTATTACGATGAAACTTATGTTAGAATTTATATTGATGAAAGCTATTGGAAATCAATTATTAGTATTTTAAACAAGTCAAATTATAGATTAGAAAACCTTTTACTTCCATTGGGATCATCTTATAGAATGAGGAAACCAAGTTATGAATTAAAAATTAAATATAAAAATAAAGGAGAAAAATATATTCTTATATGGGCAAAAGGCAGGGGAAATACTATATTTCTAAATTATGAATTTTATGATATGACGGAAGATAATTCAAAGAAGTTGACTTTTTTATTAGATGGTGTTATCGATGAGTATAAGAGTAATAAACTATGAATTGTAAAATAAAAGATATAATTTTTAAATATTCAATAAATAAAATTCTGATTAATCTTTTATTTGTTTCTATTATTATCTTTATATACGGTTTGTTAATTTATTTATTTCATAATTTTAATTTTATTTTTGATGATTATTTTATTATTGATGAGTACTTTTTATATGAGTTTTATTTTTCCATGAGGTTCGGTTTCATATTTTTAATATTTCCTTTTTTATTTGTATATTTTATATTTTTTATATTTAATAAATATCTTAATGTAAAGTTTAAAGGTATTGTATTATTGGAAATATTGACCGGTACATTGGCAGCTATTTTACTTTATTCTTTTATTTCCAGAGAAATAGATATAAAGTTTATTATAAAGTATAAAATTTATTTATATTATATACCGGTTATTATTTCTGGAGTTATTTTAAAGTATTTTTTGTATGTAATTAATAAGAGGATTAAATAAAAAAGAACAACACTAAGATAATCGTCACCTTTTTAAATTTATTCTTTCGTAAAAAAACTTTCCTGCGGTCCCAGATACGATTTTAACGGCAGATTTTCACTTTTATAAATCAAAATTCTTTCCAGTATTAAACCTGCTTCCATCGCACCGACATAAATTTCATTTATTCCTTTTTTAAAGTTTAATTTGGTTTTACTAATTCGAATGTTATCAAGTACCCCTTTACACCATCTTTTATCTGATGGATTTCCTGATTTAAAATCCGCAGGGACTACAGTAATTACATTTTCTTCTGTTGGTGTAGTTAACAAAAAGCGTAAAGGACTATTATATTGAACGGGATTTGTCGGAGTTGTCCAAAATTCGGCTGTATAATTGCCTTCTTCTTCTATTAAAAAACGATATGTTAATATTGGTTTTTCCTGTATTTCTTTAAAACTGGCTGTTACTGGAAATACTTTCAAGCCGCATCCGCTTCTGCCGTAATTTTTTAATTCGATAAAACCTGCGCCGTTTGCGTCTTTTTTAGCGCAGAAATGATTAGCTTCCATAACAATTATTCCATTGTTCTGAAAAAATGTCATAGGAGGAATATTTTTTGTATTTATTTTTCTTGCTTTTATTTCTACCTCTACGGTTGTTTCTTTTTCTTTAATAAAAAGAATTGCACTTTGAATATCTTCGTTTAAATTATTTTTATTACAGCGAATTACAATTTCTTCCTGATATTCGATAGTTCCTTTTAATGAACTTATTTCCAGCCAATCGTATTTTTCTTTTGTTTCTATAATGTATTCGATAATGTCAATACCGTCATTTGCAATTTCTAAAACAACTTCATCGTTTTCTATATATAAAAAATCTTCGATAATTATTTTCATGGGGCTGCCGTATGTTTTGGTATAAACATCTTCTCTGTCTTTGCGGGATACGGTCATTCTTGGTTTATATGCAGGTTCTACCTGAATCATTAAAGGATACCTGCAATTGTCTTCGTTCCATTTAACAAATCCTATATGCGGAGCAAGCTCCATGCCTTTCCATTTACCGTTATTAAATTTTGCAAAAGTTTGTGATAATTCTCTGTCTTTTTCTATACATTCTTTAACAAAGTCAGAATATTTATTAGCGATTTTCTTTCCCTGTTTGGCGTAATGTTTATTTTTACCGGCGTATAGATTCATTCGAAGCAAATTTATACTAGCTTTCGCAGGATAATAAATTAAACTGTAATATGCGTCTTTTTCATTATCTTGTAGGATAGAGTATATTTCTTCATTTATTTTTTCTATTAATTCAGCTTTTTCTAAAATTCTATCAGTTTCATTGTAATGGCAAGGGTGATAAACATCGGCGTTTTGTGCTTCAGGACGACGCAAAGAATTTAATTTTATGTATCCTGTAAGTACTTGCGCCATTTTTTCATGTATTGTTTTTTCTGCAGAAGGAAATGTTTTTTTTAGCCATTTTAAAGTGTATTCTTCTGTTTTGTTGGGAGAATTTGTTCCCCATTTATCAAAGTCGTAAGCCAGTTTTAAAAAATATGCTAAAGGAACCTCGTTAAATTTTAAATCTCCGACATTTACAATCCAGACATCTTTTATACCATATTCGTAAGCCATGCACATTTGTTCCCATGTTTTCTCAAAAGGCGTTGATGTTAACCATTCATAAGAAACCGGCTCTCCGTGGTAATCAAAATGATAATACATTCCAAATCCGCTTTTTCGTTCGGTTTTACTGTTTAATAAATCCGCCGTTGGCAATGTGCGCATAAAACCGAAATTGTCTTCGCATAACATACAGATAACACCATTTAGTTCATCCCAGTTTTTTAAACCTTCAGCATATTCATTGCCGTAATAATATTCTTCTACTTCCTTGTATAAAGCCAAAAGCTGCGGAACTTCATCGATATTTGGATTTATATATTTTTTAATTAATTCACGTTGATTTACAATTATATCTTTTAATAAAGAAATATTTTCTTTAAGCGCAGCACCGTCGCTTGAAATCATGGAACTGTCTCGTTCTCCTCTCATACCTAAAGTAATTATTTTTTCGTATTTACCGCTTCTTTTAAGTCCGTCTTCCCAATATTTTAAAAGCCCGTTTTTGTTTTTGTAGTAATTCCAGTCATTTCCATATATAGAGTCCTTACCTCTTACAATGTCCCATTCTTCACTGGCTCGAAGGCATGGTTCGTGATGTGAAGCGCCGATTACAACTCCGTAAATGTCGGCTAATTCTTCGTTTAAGTTTCCGGGACCATCCAACGCAAAAGATGAAGTCCACATTGCGGGCCAAAGATAATTTCCTTTAAGGCGTAATAAAAGCTCAAATACATGATCATACATTTGTGCTGTAAAACCATTAAAACGGGATGTTGTCCAATTTCCAAAACAAGGCCATTCGTCATTAATAAAAAATCCGCGGTATTTAACACTGGGTTCATTAGATACAGTTTCTATTTCCTTTGTAATTTTTATTTCTTTTTTACGAATGGGATCAACATCACCCCAAAAATGAAGCGGTGATACTCCGATAAATTCCGATAGGGCGAACATTCCGTATATTGTTCCCCGTTTATCACTTCCGCATATTAAAAGGGTTTTTGAAATTCCTTCAAATACATTGTCTAAAAGTTTTATTTGATAAACTTCTCTTTTGCCTTCTATCGATGAAATATTGTATTTTCCCTCTTTTATTAATTTATTTACAAGAGGACTTTTCCCAATTGTCGCGAAAATTATTGAATACTCACAATTTTTTTGTTCTTCTGATATTTCCGGAAGAATACCAAATATTTTTTTAAAATCAATTGCTATTTTTTTTGCGATTCTTTTGACGCCTTCGAATGCTTCTTTTTCTACAGTAAAAAATGCGGCATTTTGATCATTTAAACAAATGTATTCGTTCATTTATACTTTCGCCTTATCCAGTTTTCTATACAATACTCCAACCATTATTATTTTTATTACCAGCACTGTTCCAATAAATACCGGGAATATTTTAAAACTTAATAACGAAGCAAGCCAGCCGAATATCGGCGGCATTATCGAAGTTCCAATATAAGCGCTTCCCATTTGTATTCCGATAATTGCATGCGAATATTCCTTACCGAAATTATTCGGTGTTTCGTGCAGAAGGCTTGGAAATATCGGAGCGCAGCCAAGACCTATCATAAAAAGTCCCAAAAATGCGCATACTTCAAACGGCAGAACAACAGTAATTATTCCGCATCCGATTATTAACTGTCCAAGCCGGATCATTTGTCTGTTTGTTAATTTCATTGTTATAAAACCGGAAATAAAACGCCCGGATGTTATGCCAAAATAATAAAACGAAATCCACCTTGCAGCAATATCCTCTGATACTCCTTTTACTTCTACAAGATAACTTGCTCCCCATATTCCTGCTATTATTTCTATTGCACAGTAACAAAAAAATATTAATAATACTTCCTTAACCCCAACGATTTTAAACAGTTCTTTAAACCCGGCTGTTTTATGTTGTACAATATTTTCTTTTGATTTATTTTTATCCCATAAGGGCAGTGAAATAAGTAACAGAATCACAATACAGAATTGTACTATTCCTATTGTCCTGTAGCTTAAACTCCAGGAATTTCTGTATAATAAAAAAGATGATACAATTAATGATCCAAAAAAAGCGCCGATTCCCCAAAAACAATGAAGCCAATTCATGTATCTTGCTTTGTAGTGCAGTGAAACATAATTGTTAAGCGCTGCATCTAATGAGCCGCCGCCTAAACCAAGCGGTATAGCTAAAAGACACAAAATTATAAATGAATTGGAATACGAAAAAATGGTTAGGCTTATTGCAGTAAGTAAAACACTTAATATTACAATGGCTCTGGTTCCAAATCGTTTTATTACATGCACGCTAAAAACACTTGCAATTACAGTACCCGCAGAACCTATCATCGATAAAAATCCCAAATAATGTTTTGGAACATTAAATAAATAATACATTGACGGCCATGCAGTTCCATGCAGCGAATCCTGCATTCCAAGGCTAATAAAAGAAATGTAAATTATTATTAAAAGTATAAAAGTAAACACAAATCCGCCGTTTTTTATTAGACTAATTTTTAATTGCCTGTACAAATTGTTCGATTTTGCTGTTATCGATTGTATCAACATAAATCGATTTTTTTGAAACAAGTTTTATTATAAATCGTTCAAAAGCGTTTGCTTTTTTTGGATCAAATATTCCGCCTAAAAAACTTTTTACCTTTATCGCTTCTAATAATTCTGCCGGAAAATTATTTTTAAAAAACTCCTCATCTCCGCTAACGCTTAATCCGCATATAAATAACCCAAGTTTTTTATTTTTTAATATATCAATATTTTGCGAAATAAAAGTTTTTGCTTCTTTTCGAATCATACCGGCGTATACACTGCTGCCGATAATGACGTTGTCATATCCGTCTAAAGAAAGATTGCCCTGTTTTAAATTGTAAATACCGGTGCCTTCGATTTTATCCGCTATTCGCTGTGCAATTTCTGCTGCCGCGCCGTGTTTGGTAGCGTAAAGAATGATTGTTTTCATGATTAGTCCTCCGTGTTTGTTTACCTTATTTTCATTTTTCGTTAATCATTGTATTCTTAATACTATATGAAATATCTGGCAGTTTCTACAGAAGCGCTCAAACAGGCGGCAGATGTCTTGTGTAATGGAGGGCTTGTCGCGTTTCCCACAGAGACTGTATATGGTTTGGGAGCGGATGCCTTTAACCCGCAAGCGCTTGCGAAAATATTTGAAGTAAAAAAGCGCCCTCATTTTGATCCATTAATTGTACATATTGCCGCCGTTGAAACCTTAGAGGATGTTACAAATCTGTCTTTATTAAACACAGAAACAAAAGAAAAACTTTTTCTTCTTGTAGAAAAGCTTTGGCCTGGTCCCCTATCCCTTATATTGCCTAAAAATGACAAAATTCACGGCATTGCTACAGCCGGCCTTTCAACAGTAGCAATCCGTTTCCCGGACAATGAATGCGCTCAAAAACTGATATCTCTTTCCACAGGAGCTGTAGCGGCGCCAAGCGCCAATCCATTTGGAGCGATAAGCCCGACTAAAGCGGAACATGTACGTGATGGGTTAGGTGATAAAGTCGATATAATTCTAGATGGCGGCTGTGCCCGGATTGGGCTGGAATCCACCGTACTCGATATAACCGGCGATAATATCAAAATACTTAGACCCGGCGGAACGCCAAAAGAAGCGATTGAAGATATAATTGGTTCAATAAATGATAATACAATTGAAGATTCTATTTTTATTGAAAATACCGCTTGTGGTCTAACATCCCCCGGGTTATTAAAAAGTCATTATGCCCCAAGAACGCCTCTTACGGTTCAAAAACACGATGATATTATTAACCAGCCTTATAAATCGGGCTTTGCCTTCCTATTTTTTGACGGTTTTACAAGGGACATATGGTTAAAGACTCAAAAACCTGCTGATTCAGCGATTATTATGGTTCTTTCAGAGACAGGGCAGGTACAGGAAGCAGCTTTTCGTCTATTTGAAACCCTTCATGTATTGGATAATGAAAAAATCACCCATATTTTCGCGCAATTAGCGCCGCAAAACGGGCTTGGCGAAGCTATTAATGACAGGCTTATCCGCGCCTCATCATAATTTCAAACATAAATCACGTGTGGATACTGCGAAACCATATAATCAGCGCTAAGTAACATCATTCCTTCTGCTTTGGCTTGAGCAATTAAGATACGATCGAATGGATCTTTGTGTATCGAAGGCAAATGAGCAACTAATAATGCATGAAAACTTGTTAACCCAAGTTCTATATATCCATTATTCAAAAGACCGCCGTATAACAGTGTAGGATCTATTTGAAAATCAGAGCGATTTAATCCTCTTTTAATTGTAACTTCCCATATACTCACCGAACTGAAAAACAACGTATTCTGATTGTTTGTTATATAAGGTATGGCTTTATTAGGTAATTTATTATTTGCTGCTCTAATTAAAAGCTGTGTATCAATGAGTAGTTTCATTCAGACCCTTCAAACATTTTAATTATTTCTTCTTGCCCCATTGTGTCAAAATCGTCGGGAATTTCAAATTGTCCTTCTAAAAAGCCTATTCGTTGGTGATTTTCTGCTTGCGAAGCGTAGGGTATGACTTTTACCATGGGTTTTCCGGCTTTTGCGATAGCAAAAATTTCCCCTATTGCGGCTTTTTCTACTAATGCTGATAAATTAGTCTTTGCGGAATGAATGTTATATTGAGTCATAATTACTCCTTGTATCAATCTTAGTTCACAAACTTAGTTTAGTCAAGTAGAAATAATATTTTTAATTATTATTTTCAAATTCACCTTCTCCCCCTTGCCATAACGCTGTATATGGTGTACACTGAAAAAAAACACGCTACCTGTGTGGTCATTTGCTTTTCTGCTGTCTGATCATTCAATCAAGCGGTCTTATAAATATCTAACAAAAAAAAGGATTTGGGGATGAAAGTTCAACGTTTTTTCACTGATCGCGAGAGCGGTCCGTATTTTGATATTGTTTGGGAACGGCGCAAGAGCGAAATCCGAAATCCTAACGGCAAGGCTATTTTTTCTGAGGACAATGTCATTGTGCCGGCGTTCTGGAGCCAGATTGCCGCGGATATTATCGCGCAAAAATACTTCCGCAAGGCGGGGGTTCCCAAAGATAAAATCTACGAATGGAAAAAATGGGCTAATATGGGCGAAAACCCCGAAGATCCCGGCAATAATCTGCCTGAAGACGGCGCTGAACACGACAGCCGCCAGGTTTTTCACCGTCTTGCCTATACCTGGCTCGAATGGGGCAGGCAGAACAACTATTTTGACACTCAGGAAGACGAAAGCGCATTTTATGACGAAACCTGTTATATGCTGGCGCATCAGTTTGCAGCGCCTAACAGCCCCCAGTGGTTTAACACAGGTCTTTATTCCGTTTACGGAATCGACGGTCCCGCTCAGGGGCATTATTTTTTCGATACCGAAAAAGGCAAAGTAGTAAAATCCGACAGTTCATATAAACGCCCTCAGCCTCATGCCTGTTTTATTCTTTCTGTTGATGATGACCTTGTAAACGAAGGCGGCATCATGGATTTGATGACCCGTGAAGCAAGGCTTTTTAAATACGGCTCCGGCACTGGTTCTAATTTTTCCAATATTCGCGGTGCGAACGAAACTCTTTCAGGCGGCGGTGTTTCATCGGGGCTTTTGTCGTTTTTAAAAGTGAGCGACCGTTCGGCTTCTGCGATAAAATCGGGAGGCACAACAAGGCGTGCCGCAAAAATGGTAACCCTCGATATCGACCATCCCGAT
>WQYB01000100.1 GCA_009781475.1 Treponema sp. | reverse complement strand
GTTATTCTATAACCGTACCTAGTTCCTATAAAGCGTCTGAAGCTCTTAAAAGATTTTGTAAAATTTATTACATAAAAAATGAGCTTATTGATTTGGGTAAAATAGAAAAACCTTCTGGAATGAAGAATTTGATTTTTACTTATGATTTAGAACGAACTATGTGCGATGTTATCCGCAGCCGGAATAAAATTGATAATCAAATTGTTATTGATGCTGTAAAAAATTATGCTCTTTCAAAAAATAAAAATCTTCATCTTTTGTATAAGTATGCGAAAGAATTTAATATTGAAAATATAGTATATCGGTACTTTGAGGTATTGGTATAGGAGCAATTATGAACTCTATGAGTTTAAAAGCAAAAATCAGGAATATTGCCAAAGAAAAAAATATTTCCGCACAGGTTGTTTTACAGAATTACTTTTTTGAACGATTTCTTGACAGGCTTTCCAGATCAGAGTATCAAGAAAATTTTATCATAAAAGGAGGGTTGTTAATTGCTATAATGGCTGGTTTAGACACAAGATCGACTATGGATTTGGATGCTACTGTACGATCTTTACCTCTGGAAGAAAAGCAAATTAGTAAAACTATAAATGATATTTGTTCGATTACTGTAGATGATGGAATAAACTTTGAAGTTGTCCAAATTGATTATATTCGTGAAGATGACGAATACGGCGGTTATCGTGTTTCCCTGAATACAAAATATGATACGATTGTTTCTCCGTTGTCCATAGATATTACTACTGGAGATATAATTACTCCAAAGCCAATTGTCAGGTTATTTAAGTCTTTTTTTGACGATACTGTGCAATTTAAGCTATGGGTTTATAATACTGAAACAATTTTAGCTGAAAAAGTTGAAACGATTTTACGGCGTAGTGCAGGTAATACCCGCCCCCGTGATTTTTATGATGTTTATCTTATCTCTAAAACTCAAAAATTTAATATTGATGTTTTTCGTAGAGCACTTTGTGCTACTGCGAAATACAGAAAATCAACAGAAATAATAAGTAATGTTTCTGAAATTCTTGATGCTATTGAAATGAGTTCAACCCTAAACAGCCACTGGAAAAAATACGCTTCTGAATACTCGTATGCAGAAGGTATCTTATTTGAGGATACCATTAAGGCTGTTAGGGATTTGACAAACAAAAAATAATAATTTCCTCTCTCATTTAAGCTTTACTCATTTTTAACATATCTGTAGTTATCTATAGTAACAGCATATTATACGGCAGTTTACCAATGAAAAAAAATCTAAATATTATATAAATATAAATTATTTTCTAAATACAAAATCTGCTGTTGATGGTAATATTCTATTTAATATTTTTATCTTATTAAGAATAAAGAAATAAATAAAAGGTACAGGTTTTCTATTTAATATACTTGGACGAAAATTTATTTTAACTTCTCCAAATCCTGTTTCCTTCGCTATACATTCAATTTTTTTATATATTAATACATCTTCACCTCTGTTGGGAGTTTTTATGTTTACTCTTATAAATGCAATTTTATGAAAAAATTTTCTGCACGAAGGTTCATGCAGAAAAATACAGTGTCCATTAGGCTTTAGAATCCTATGTATTTCTGATAATGTTTTTTTGAACTTTTTAAAGTGATGTGCAGCCTGAAAACAAAATACAATATCTACTGACTCATTCTGAACTGGAATATTACAGCTATCACAAACTATTTTATCATCTAGTTTAACGTCAAATGTGTTTTCCCAATTCTCCATTCCTGCTACTGCATCCTTATCAATATCAGAAGACAATATACGCTTTTCCCTAAATAAATATTTTATAAGACATGACAGCCAGCCTGGACCCGCACCCAATTCGAGTAATGTATCAGCTTTACGAAATATATCCCTATAAGGCTCAATAGATTCAAAAACTGCAGATATAGTTGTGGACTTATTAACAATATTTAGGATCTTATGTTCATATTGGTTTTCTGGAAAGGATATCCTATTGTCCATCGTTATTAACCTCACAGCATTTTGAAAGACTCATAGGTAATTAAAATTTGACAATTTTTCCAAAGATTCCCTTAAAAAACAAGGAATTACTTAAGTTAATGCAATATTACCTATGTATTACCGTTATTTTACTAATATTTCAGTTGTTTGTCAACTGTAATAGAGTTGTATTAACTGTAATACAGTGTAGGTAAAATTGTGGATTACGATTTATTATGAGGCTATGACCCATTTTCAGAGTGTTTTTATCAAGAATCTTCGATTTTTACGCAGTCAAAGAGAATTGAGCCAGATCAAATTGTCCGAATTAGTAAATATTTCACCAAATTATTTGAATGCTGTTGAAAATGGAAAAAATTTTCCTTCATTAGATGTATTACAACGAATAATTGATGTTCTTGAGGTTTTACCATACCAGCTTTTTTTGGAACATCCCGATAATCAGAGTTTAAAAAAGAACGACGAAAGCAAATTATTGCAGGAATTAATTCATTTGAAACAGCAATTTAACAGTGACATAGATAAAATAGCCCAAAAATATTAGAATAACAGCATTGATTAACGTGTGAGCATAAAAAAACCCCGAAGTTTCGGGGTTTTTATTCAATATTAATGCCGATTCCTTATGGCGGTTTACGACGTCTGACCGCTCTTGAGTGGTCAGATGTAGGGGCGGTGCAGCCGCTCCGTAAACCGCTGAGATGGACGACGTTTTAATGTCGTCTATCGTGAATGTAAGCGACGTTTTAATGTCGCTTACATTATATTAGAACCAGTAGCGGAAACCTACCTGAACAGGCCAGCCTCCTGACGGGAATCCCGGTCCTCTGTCGGTAAAATAAATACCCAAGCTTGGCGCAATATGAAAAAATACTTCCAGATCGGGAAGAGCATGCCAGCTTATTCCAACAGGCGTTCTTACACCTAATGACAGATCAGTAATGTCGTTTTGTGTCCAGAAGCTAACCCATCCGCCAACACCAAAATAAAAATGCAGATTTGCTTCTGTAACTATAGGAAATTCTATTAAATGCACATCCCCGGAAAGTCCAAGTCTAAAATAATCAGGATTAAAACCTAAGTTTACAATCCAAAAGACAGGTAAACTCGGAAGTTTTAACGCTAAACCATAATGACCAAAACCGCCGGTGTTACTCCAATTACCATGCCAGCCTGCAACTGCACCTATTCCGACTTTATTGCTTGGATGATCAGCAAATGCTGAACCTGCTGCTAAAGCTGCGGCAAGAACAAAAACCAAAAGAATCTTTTTCATCTCATCTCCTTCAAATGATCCTGCTTAAATGCTATATAAAACAAAAAAAAGCGTCAAGCCTGCGAGCAGCTCATAAGTCAGCCTGCCGGAACACTATTATACGTCATATACGTCAATGTTTTCTTTGCGCTTTAAGAATGCGCATATCCAATATGTAAAAGGAGTCGCTCCAATCTCAATCATACATTTTAATATATAGTTTGTTATTACAAGACTCCAAAAAATTTCCCATCCAAAAACTCCGGTAACTGTCGCAATAAAAACAAAGATAATCGTATCAAGCCCTTCGCCGATCAAAGAAGATCCGATTGTTCTAACCCAGAGCATACGTCCTTTCATTTTTACTTTTAGTTTAGAAAGTATTTTTGCGTTAGAAAATTCTCCAACCAAATATGCAGACAGACTTGCAAGCACAATACCGCCGTAACTGATACCGCCAAGAATCGCACTGTATGCGTCACTTCCGGCTTCTGCCTCCCAGTAAGACTCCGGCGGAAGAACTCCAATAACAAAAAAAACAATCGCTGCCAAAGCCATAGCGGCAAAACCTGTCCAGATAACACGCCGCGCTGTTTTGAACCCGTAGACTTCTGTAAGCACATCGCCAAGCACATACACAAGCGGAAACAATAAAGTACCGCCGTCAAAAGCAAGCGGAATAGAAAAAAGAGATATACCCAAATCAACAATTTTTGCAGAAGACGCAACATTACTGATAATAAGGATACCGACAAAAAACGCCGCAACAACATCCAAGTACTTGAACGCTGCCGGCTGAGAGAGAGATTGGTTAGACATTATATGCTCCTTGTTTTGTTTAAGCGGGTTGCTAGGATACCGCTCGTATGCAATTGAAAACTTCAGTTTTCAATTGCTACATTAATATAATGCAGTTTTTTGGCAACGCCGAAAAACTGCAAAGTTGATTGCGGAACTAACCAAGTTCCGCAATCAACTAAGCCCATTTAATAAATCCACTACGATACGGATGCACAAGCGCATCATGCTTTGGCATTATACGCACAGTATGTCCCTGCATACCGGTATCATTACATTCGACCCGTACCTGATACAAGTTCAAACTGCCTTCGCTCTTAAGCCACTTCATTTCTGTCTTGTGCGCATCAGCAATATCTTTTGTCATGTTAGAAATAGTGCCGTGGTACAACTCTACCTGCAAGTCATTCGGCGAAATACTGCCAAGATCCAAGTAAGCAGTTACAGTCAGCATATCTCCGCGCTGCATAACCGGCTTTGCGTTGGATTCAATCTTTGTGATTTTTAAGCTGCCCCATGCTTGCTGTAATTTATGAAAATAAGCGGCAAGTGATTTTGCTTCGGCATAATCATCTTTGCTAAAGCGGCGGTAATTCTTAAGCGCGGGAAAGTAGAACTGGTTTGAATAATCCATCAATGTTCTGTGGAACGACATAGACTGACCAATCTGCTTCATACAGTCTTTCATCATTTTGATCCAATCGCGCGGAAGCCCATCGCGGCCTCTGTCGTAGAACATCGGAATAATTTCGCGCTCCAGTAAATCATAGAGAGCCTTACTTTCGATATCATCCTGAAGCTTTTCGTCGATGTATTGTTCGCCGTGCCCAATTGCCCAGCCTACTTCGGCATTATACGCTTCGTCCCACCATCCGTCTAATATAGAACAATTTAAAACGCCGTTCATTGCGGCTTTCATACCGCTTGTACCTGACGCTTCCATTGGACGGCGCGGAGTATTGAGCCATACGTCTCCGCCAGAAGTTAAATATTTAGCTACGTTCATATCGTAATTTTCTACGAAAACAATGCGGGAAGAAACATCATATTTATCCGCAAAGTGAATAATATCGCGGATCAAATCTTTGCCCGGCATATCATGCGGGTGCGCTTTACCTGCAAAGATCAATTGAATAGGACGGTCGTTGTCCCTTACAAGACGCAATAAACGTTCGGGATCACGAAGAAGCAGATTGCCGCGTTTATAAGTAGCAAATCTTCTTGCAAAACAAATCGTCAGAGCATACGGAGATAACACATCTTCTGCCTGCTGAATACGACGTTCCATAGCGCCTGTTCGTTTATACTGTTCACGTACACGATCGCGCACAAAAGCAACAAGTCTTTCACGGCGGCGCTCGTGAGTACGCCACAATTCTTCGTCAGAGATTCGATCCATTCTATCCCAGATCGAAATTTCGGTAGGTCTGTCTTCAAACTGAGGTCCAAAGTAACGATCCAAAAGATCCAACATACCGGCAGAAACCCAAGTACGCGGATGAACGCCGTTTGTAACATGTCCTATCGGAACTTCGTTAAGAGGAAGACCCGGCCACAATCCTTTCCACATATCGCGGGATACAACGCCATGAAGCGCGGCAACACCGTTTGCGTAAGCTGCCATCTTAAGCGCGAGAACTGTCATACAGTATGTTTCGCGTTCATCGTTAATATCGATTCTTCCAAGACCTAAAAAGTCTTTCCATGAAATACCCAAAACCTGCGGCCATGAGCGGAAGTACTTATCCATCATCGGAATATCAAAGCGCTCGTTTCCTGCGGGAACCGGCGTATGTGTTGTAAAAATATTTGTCGGCCAAACAGCTTCGCGCGCTTCTTCGAATGTAAAGTTTTTTTCTACCATTATTTCGCGGGCGCGTTCGAGACCGAGGAAAGCAGCGTGGCCTTCGTTCATATGTGTTGCAGCGGGGTTAATACCCAAAGCGCGTAAAGCGCGGACACCGCCGATACCCAAAAGAATTTCCTGCTGCATACGGGTTTCTTTATCACCGCCGTAAAGCGTCGCAGTAATGTTTCTGATATCCTGCGTGTTTTCATCTATATTTGTATCTAATAAATAGAGCGAAGAACGTCCGACTTTAACTTCCCATATTTGCGCAATAGCCTGTTTACCTGCTAAATCTACGGTTATTTTTAACGGAAGCCCGTCTTTGCCGGTTTTCTTTTCTACAGGCATGTTATACCAGTCATTTTCCGGATAACTTTCCTGCTGAAAACCGTCAGCGTTCAGCATTTGTTTAAAATATCCCTGTCTGTACAGAAGCCCGATACCAACGAGAGGAAGACCCAAGTCCGAAGATGTCTTCATATGATCGCCTGACAAAATTCCAAGACCGCCCGAATAAATTGGAAGCGAAACGTCCATACCGTATTCCATAGAGAAATACGCAACTACATCTTTGTGACTGCCCCGGTACCAAGTCTCGCCCTTTTTATAGCGCTGAAACCTGTCGTAGACTTCCTTAAGAGCTGCCAAATAGGAGTCATCCTTGGCAGTTTGAGCAAGCTTTTCTTGGCTAACCATGCCCAAAGTCCGTATTGGACTTTGCTGAGATTGAACCCAACTGTCAAAATCCAGCCTAATAAAAAGCTGAACCGCGTCATAATTCCATGATAACCAGAGATTGCGCGCAATCTCTTCCAAAGGCTTCAAAACTGGCGGGAGTTTTGGCTTAACTGTATATGTAGATATGTTCATATTATGAGTTTAGGGGGGTATTTGCTAATTGTCAACGGTAGAAACTACCAGCAGTAGTAATTTTTTCGGGTAAAATCCTGCTTTAAAGCCATTTTTTTATGAATTTGAAGGTTAAGGAAGAGAAAAATTTGAAAATTTGGCAAAGATCATATTGAAAAAGACCTTACGCAGGGTACGCAGTGGTGTAGGGAAAGAATTGTCCGCAGATTAACACGGATGAAGAGGTTCACACAGAGACACGGAGACACAGAGAAAGATTCAGATTCATGTGTATCTTCGATCTTAGTCCCTGCGTGCTCTTGAATCTCTGCGTCTTAGCGAGATTAAATTGGCTGTTTTTATCCCTTTTCGATATAATCATTATGTACAAAAATAGTATTTATTAAAGTAAAAGCTATTATTGAATAATTTTTGGATTCTAAATACTTACTCAATTCATTTTTTTGCATTGATAAAAAGTAATTCTTTAATACAGGAAGAAAAGGAATGTTTTCTACACAAATTACTTTTGGATATGATTTTTCCCAATTAATGGATTTTAGAATCATTAAATCATAACCCTCAGCGTCAAGTGATAAAAAATCTGGAAAAAGACCTTCACAGTAATTATCCAGTATTTCTGTAATAGGTGCAGTTCTTACTTGTACAATTTCAACTATTTTACTACCTAATTTTTCATATCTGTAAGCTTCTTCAGCTGAAAGTGTGTTTAATACAGGTGAGTCCATAATATAAAAATCCATTTCTCCAGATTTATCAGCTATTGCTATATTAAGATTTAAATCATTTTTTCTTAATGCATAAAAAGATTTAATAAGTTTCGGATCTGCTTCAATGTTTATGCCATTGTAGCCTTGTTTATAGAAAAATGCCGTATTATTAATCCAAGTTGGATGATGCGCACCAATATCTATCCATGCCCACTTTTTATTTTTTGGTTGAAGTTTTAAAATATGTCTAATAACCATATCTTCTCCACATTGTGAGTAACTTTTTGAATAATAATTTTTTTTGTTATCACGTATATTTCGTATTATATTTCGTATTTTAAATTGTAAAGACAAAGGTAATCTAGGAAATATCTTTTTCCACATTGAATATAAAACACCCATAATGAAACCTCCAAATTTAAATTGCAATGAAAAAACAAAAACACTTATAACAACCAAAATTGCCTGTCTTACTAATAAAATGTTCTAAATATGCTCTATCAATTATTAATTTTGGCGCATATATGCGCTTTTTGTCAAGCTTTAAAGGCCAAAATTGCTCTTTTTTTCGGTTAAAATTAGTATATGGATTTCTGGACAAGGCTAAAAAGTGAAATAAAGGCTAAAAACACGACTCAGGAGTGGATTGCCGGACAAATTGATGTACCTTTTGGCACCTTCAGAAAATGGATGACTCGTAAAACCTATCCAGATTTAAAAGAAGGAACTCAACTAGCAAAAATTCTTGGGGTTTCAGCGGAATATCTTATTACAGGTACAGAAGCGGAAGGACTTGATACAACAGAAAGAAAATTAATAAATGCTTACAGAAAACTAAGCACAACAGACAAAGAAAACGCCATCCTAGCTGTGCTGTCTTGGGTGGGAAAGAATGAACAAAAGGTTTTTTAACTACCTTATGATTTTAATTACACATAAATGCTGCATAAAATATAATTATATGCATTACTAGCGGGGAAGCGCTTTCATCCTGAGGCGCCTATGGCTGCTTATAAGACAGATATGTGAATGAATCCAGCACTTAGCAAAATGAAATGAAAATAATAATTTATAACAAAGCTAATCACAACCTTGAGCCAAATGATTATCTTTTTGCCGTTAAGACTATTAATAAAACTCCAAATATTTCGCTTGCAAATTATAAACATCAAGGCTGCGATGTTTTAGAGTTTGATGACAACAGAAATGGGGATATAAAATATTTAACAGAAATACACCCTAAGAAAGATTATTTACTACTTTGGAATGCATGGAGAAAAAATAAGGCTACAAGGAGCCGTAATGCTACTGATAACAGTCCCTTACAGCTAACGCCCAAAGCGAACCTTGTTCATGCCTCTAATTCTAAAATAACCCATTCACCCCAAAATGTCAATAACCAAAAAGAAGATTTTATCAAAGAAAGATATCCCATGACCCCAGACCTAAAAAAGGCATTAGATCAAGGAACTAAAGCCCTTGTAAAGGCTTTATATAACAGTAAGCTCTAATATTGCGCATTGGCGCCTGTCACCGCTTTTTTTTGTATCGTTATGTGACATGAGACATCACATCTAGCGTCACCCTCTGCGCCTCTGTGCCGCCGTGTGAGGCTCTTCATCTATATTGAAAAAAAAAGAGCCTGCGTTTGCAGACTCTTAAAATTAAAGTTAATTACAACAGTTAGGAAGCAGAGGAAAGCTCTTTTATCGTTTCTATATCTAGCCCGGTTGTTCTTTGAATAAAATCATGGGAAGAACCTTCAAAAAGCAAATTTCTAGCAAATGAGATTTTTTCTTCTTCTCGAGTTTCCCTTTTGACAACAGCAATCTCGTCTTCTATTCTGTATTCACCGTACAACATACTATGAATCTCCGAACTATGTTTTTTGATGAAATCCGTAAGGATTCCTTTCCCTAAGCAATATTCTACAGCAAGTTCTATCGATTCTTCAAGAGTTTTTTTAGAGCTTCTGTATTCCCATATCTTACCTGTTAAAATACTGTAGCCGTCTAGAACTTCGCT
>WQYB01000099.1 GCA_009781475.1 Treponema sp. | reverse complement strand
TAACCTATCCATTCAAGCCCTGAATTAAAAGCGGCGCGAGATGGATGTCTTTTCTTTTCGGCAAAAACATCGAATATGTCGCTGCACCAAAGTCTCATGCCTTCGCCCAATACTAAATTGTTTCTGTAAATCCAGCGTTCTTTGCCTCTTATTCCTTTGCCTGCAAGCAGTAAAGAAGGCGATGATTTTTTAATTGCTTTTATGATGGTATTTTCTTCATGCCGTTTAAAATAACCGGGGAACCTGCCTACAACACGAAGCCTCGGAAAAGTCTGGCGGATATTTTGTTCGGTTTTTAGCAGTACTTTTCTTTTTCCGCCTAGCAGATAACAGGAAAATTCCCGCTTTTCAAGAATTGTAAGCATACTGATAATAAAATCAAAAGGCATATAACGGTACGCTTTTTTGCCTGTAAGAAATTTAATTCCGCTTATAAGGCTTTTGGAAATGGGAATAACCAAAGATGCTCTTGTTACATAAGTGCGGTATTCGCCGCTTCTTCTGGCTTTCAGTAAATCCCAAAGGGAAAGAAGGACAATGTTATGTTCTTTTTTTTCACTTAACAATTTATAGACAAGTTCGCTTAACTGTTCAGGAGCCACAATATCAATCGGTACTTTAAGTAATTGTACCCGCTGTATGGCAGCTTCCGGCTGTTCGCTTTCTGCGATTATATTTTTTTTAACTCCCACGAATCCTTCTCCAATAATAAAATACGAATTGCCGCAGCACAGTATAATGCGGCTGTTTCTGTCCGTAAAATTGTATCTCCAATTGTCAGCGGCTTAAAACCATTTTCCAGAAAAAGGGAAACTTCCTTTTGGGAAAATCCGCCTTCCGGTCCAATGCAAAATACTGCAATCTTTGGATTATTAATAAGATAACCGTGAAGACTATTCTGTTCAAGCCCCCCAGCACCTAACCCTGTATTTAAACATTTATGTGCAGAACTTGTTAAGTTAGGTGCTGGGTGATGAAAAAGAAGACCTAACGCACCGACTTTTTTTAAACTTTGCCAATAATCTAAAAGTTCATTAAATGTAAAAATAGACCCCTGTTCATGTTGATGAATAATAGTTGCAATTTTTGAGCCGCTTTGCTGTCTTGCCTCTTTAATAATTTTCTGCCAGCGTGTTAATTTCTGCGCACTAATGTTACCTTTTATTGAAAATTCAGATGCAAACGGAACAATTTGAGTAATTCCGCCTTCGGCTGCCTGGCGAACGATTAGATCCATTTTATCGCCTTTCGGCATAGCTTGAAAAAGAATGATTGGCGGAAGCTCGACAGACGAATTATTAAAAGAATAACTCTCGCAGAGGCGCAGAGGCGCAGAGGAGGAAGAAGGGGGGGTTGATGTAGAAAATAAATTGCATTTGCCAACCAGAATGTTACGATCTATCGAAACTACTTGTACAGAAACTTCTTCGCCGTCTGGAAGCAAAGCGGGAAAATACTCACCTACAGCTAAACGACGGACACGAACTAGATAACGAAAGTCTTTTTCTTTAAGCTGAATAAAACCGTTTTTATCAGGTGTTTGATTCAGAATAAACTGTTTCACTTTTTTCCCGGCTTTTTATTTAAGAAAATACTTAAGAAGAAAAAACCATGTCTTCTTCTTCAGAAATATCTTCTATTGCCTGAAGGTTTCTTGCTGCGTTCATTAAATCGTTATAAAGCCCTCTTCTAAAAATATTGATCGCTTCTTGCAATTGAATGTCGTATTCCAAATCATAAACAGGCGCTATCGTAGTTCTGTTTAGTTCATTTCTTATAAGCCGTCTGAGTAATGCCAAATCAAGATCATACTCCGCCGAAAGCGACTGTGCAAAAGCTTCAACTTGAGCTGCAGTTGCCTGCGGACTGCGTTCTGCAAACTGCCCGATCCTGTTTGCGTTAATAAGTTCATTTAATCTTATTGCATCTTCTTCGGTGTATTCAGGGAATGATACTTCCATATTCGGCGGAATTCCGACTTTATCAATATTAGTATCGTTAGGTGTAAAGTAACGGGCGGTTGTCAGTTTATAACCGATATTGCTTATGGGGATAACCTGCTGAACCGAACCTTTGCCGAATGTATTTTCACCTACAAGATACGCTCTGCCGCGGTCTTTTAAAGCGCCTGCTACAATTTCGGATGCCGAAGCCGAACCCCTGTTAATTAATACGATAACGGGAATATCCGCAGGAACAAGCGTAGAACGGTTTGCGTTAAAATCACGGTTTTCGTGCGGAACCCGGGACCTAATCCTTACAACTAATCCTCCGTCAAGAAAAAGATTTGCGATATGCACGGCAGAATCAAGGCGGCCGCCGTAATTGTTGCGTAAATCCAAAATCAAACTTTTATAATTATTGCTTTTAAAATCATTTATCGCATCTATTGCCCTGTCAATTGTCATGGGTGTAAAGGTGAGCAATTTTAAATAACCTGTATCGCCGATCATGGCGTGTTTAACAGTAGGAACTTCGATAATTGCCCTGGTTACAGTCACCGGGAATTCCATCCGCTCTCCGCGCCTTATAATAAGATTTACACTTTCGCCGGGTGTTCCTCTTAACATTCCAAGTACTTCATCCATCGAAATTGTTTCTGTCGGTACACCGTTAATTTCCGTAATAAAATCGCCGGGGCTGATTCCCGCGCGCCAGCCCGGAGTATCTTCGATAGGAGAGACAACTTCTACCCACATGGGTTTTCCGTCAGGTCTTGGACTTACTGCTTTTGTAATATTAAGCCCAACTCCGCCGAAGCTGCCCTGGGTTGTGTCACCCATATCCTTCATATCGGATTCACTCATAAAAGCCGAATACGGATCTTCCAAAGCGTTGAACATTCCATTCATCGCTCCTTCAAAAATAACCTGAGGATCTACTTCATCAACATAATTCTGCAAAATATAATTAAACGCATTTTGCATCAGATTGGTATAATTTTGTCTTTGAGTTTGAGGTATACTTATACTTCCCTGTGCCGCGGCTCCCGGAATTAACGCGAAGATAAATAAAGCGCAAAAAATAGCCGTTGCAGAAATCCAAACCCATTTATACGTTGTTTTATTCAGATCCATGATTAACCTCATTATTTTTTGTATTATGATATACTTTAATTATCATATATTTTAAACAAAAAAGGTAGTAATATGGTTAAGGTATCAAGGGAAATAATATGATTAAATTAAAAAATATAGGAAAAAAAACTGCGGCAGTAATAATTATCTTTTTGGTATTTATTGTGATAACTAGCCTGCATTTATTGGGTGTTTTTCAGTTTCTGGAAAATAAATCTTATGATATGAGGGTCAATTTCTGGGCTGATTCGATTTATAATAGACCTTCTGATGAAATTACCGTAATTCTTCTGGAGCAGGACAGTATTGACTGGGCGCAAAAGGAAAGGGGATGGGGCTGGCCGTGGCCAAGGCAGGCGTATGCGGATATTGTCGATTATATGAACGCAGGCGGAGCAAAAGTAGTTGCCTTTGACGTTATTTTTTCAGAACCTTCCATATATCGGAACGCAAAACAGGATGAAATAATTGATAATGCAGTAAGAGCCCTGGAGGAAGCTGATCTATCTACCGGTGATGGACAGCCCAGAGCAAACAGGCAGCCAAGGCAGGAAAATGAAAGTGAAAACCGCGGAAGATCGGTAATTAGAATCGGTATTGACGCACTTAGATCCCTTGGCGAAAGAGCAGACGATGAATCGTTTATCAACGCTTCTTATAATTCCGGCAATGTTGTACAAACTGTAATGTTTTCAAGCCAGTCAGGAAATGTTCTAAGGTGGCCTTCCGGTTTAGATAAACCTTTATTTCAACTTGAAAATTTTGATTCTGTAGTTTACCGGCACAGTGTTGGAGAAACAGAAAAAGGGCAATTCCCGATTCAGGGGTTAAGCGATTCTGCCGCCGCCTTAGGCAGCGTCACGGGTATTCCTGATTTTGACGGAATAGTCAGACGATTAAAACTTTTTACATTATTTGACGGTAAAGCAATCCCCGGTCTTTCGTCTGCTTCACTTATCGTAGGCGGTAAAGGACAGCAGATTCTTTTTAATGAAAAAACAAATTCGATTGAATGGGAAGGACTTTCCATACCTGTTGATAAAAACGGCAATGCTCTTTTGCGCTACAGAGGAGATTTACAGATTAACTATCATCCATACAGAGCCATGGATATTTTACTTAGCGCCGAAGCAGCCGCAAAAGGTTTGGATTTAGATTTCGGCGGATACATCACACAAATGGGAACCGAATGGAATATGATAACGGCGCAAAACTTTAATGATACTTATGTATTTTTTGGTTTTTACGCACAGGGGCTTTTTGATATTTTCAGTACGCCGATTTCACCCGTGTATCCCGGTATGGGAGTTCACATAACAATGCTGGATAATATGCTGCAAGGCGATTTTATCCGTGAAAGTTCATTAGCGGTAAACTTGTTAATTCTTCTAGCGGTTGTAATTTTAATTGTATGTATAACGATGTTTTCACACCGCATTTCAATTTCTGTAGGAACAGCAATTTTTGCAGTTGGCGCGATTGTCGCAAGCGCAATTTTAGTATACCAATTCGGCGGTCTTTGGATTCCGATGATCACATATTTGGCAGGGATGTTAGCTTCTTTTGTAACCGTAACTCTTTATAATTACGCGACAGAAGGCAGTCAGAAACGTTTTATAAAATCCGCATTCTCGCAGTACCTTTCGCCGAAAGTAATCGAACAGATAATCGCAGATCCTTCAAAATTAAATTTGGGCGGCGAAAAAAGAGAGATGACAGCCATCTTTACAGACGTACGCGCATTTTCTACTTTTTCAGAAGCGCTTGGAGACCCGGCTAAACTTGTAGAGCTGCTTAATTTTTACCTTACAAAAATGAGCAATATCATTCTTGATAACCAGGGAACAATCGACAAATATGTAGGCGATGCGATTGTTTCATTTTTCGGAGCGCCGATACAAATGGACAACCACGCTTCACTTGCGTGCCGCTCTGCCGTAATGATGAAAAAAGCGGAAAAGGAAATAAACCGCGAGGCTTTGGAAAGAGGTCTTGTTAACCAGAAAGTAATGGAAGCGTTATATGCAAAAGGAAAAATAAAAGGTTTAGACGACCCATGCCCTGTGTATACGCGCCTTGGTTTAAACTCGGGGGATATGGTTGTTGGAAACATGGGTACTCCCAATAAAATGGACTATACGATAATGGGTAACGCTGTCAATTTGGCAGCCAGGCTTGAAGGAGTAAATGATCAATATAACACAGGCGGAATTCTAATCAGTGAATATACACGGAATTTGCTTTCTAGTAAGGGACAAATCGATGAGTTTGTACTGCGCCCTTTAAATAGGGTTAGGGTTGTAGGTATTAATACACCCCTGCGTCTTTATGAACTTTTGGATTTAACTTCCGGGGCTTCGGGCGAATTATTGAATATAGTAAAAAGCTGGGAACAGGCGATGAATTTTTACGAAAAAAGAGAATTCCTTGGAGCTTTAAATATTTTTACGGCAATATTCAGCAGGGATAACGATGATTTAGTCGCTAAAAAATACATTGGAAGATGCGAAAAGTATTTATCTTCGCCGCCGGATGAAAAAAATTGGGATAACGGCGTGGATAATTTGACATCAAAGTGATATATTAATAGTGAGGTATAAAATGAAAAAATTACTTTTAATTCTTTTTTTGGGATTAATAATTACAGGTTTGGCGGCAGCGCAAGTCGCAAGAGGCGGCACTTTATATGTAGCGGTAAGAACGCTTGATTTAAAATCGTCCACAGGATTTTTTGCAAGTAACCGCGGTAGATTAAATTACGGAGATCAGGTTACAGTACTGCAGGTCAGCGGAAGATTTGTAGAAATCTGCAGTGTGGCAAACCCGTCTTTAACAGGCTGGACACCGTCTGCGAATATGTCGGTTAGGCAGATAGTAACAGGCACTTCAAGCACGGCGACAACAAGGGAAGTAGCTCTTGCCGGAAAAGGTTTTGATCAGGACGTTGAAAATGCCTACAGAAATCAAAATAGAGAATTAAACTACTCAGCAGTTAACGAGATAGAAAGGATAACGGTTAACGAAGATCAATTAAGACGGTTCCTTGAAGAAGGCCGCCTTTCGATGGGGGATAACTAATGAACACAAAAGTTTATAAAATCCTTATTATTTTTATTATTTTTGCCTGTGTTATATCTTCATGCGAAACAGTAGCCAAAATTGTTGATGTCGGCGCACAAGTAGCCGGAGCAACAGGAATTATCGATCAAAATTATGCTGATGCTATAAGTCTTTCAGCCAGAGCAATCGGCACTGCGGCGGAAGAAATTACCCCTCAGCAGGAATATTATATCGGAAGAGCAGTAGCTGCAAACATTCTTACAACCTACAGAATCTGGAACGGAAATCCTGCTTTGACCGCTTACTTAAACAATATCTGCATGGCAATTACGATTAATTCACCGCGCCCTGATGTTTACAACGGCTACAGGGTAGTAATTTTAGACAGCAATGAAATAAACGCATTTGCAACTCCCGGCGGACATATTATGATAACCCGCGGTTTAATTAACGCCGCAACATCAGAAGACGCTCTTGCAGGTGTAATAGCTCACGAAGTTGCGCACATTCAATTACAGCACAGCATTAAATCCATTAAATCAAGCCGGATTACCCAGGCAATTTTAATTACAGGTACTGCGACTGTAGGAGCTGCGGCAGGAATGGATGTAAATCAATTAACCGATGTCTTTAACGAATCTGTCGGAGAAATCGTACTTACACTTGTAAATAACGGATATTCCAGAGAACAGGAACTAGAAGCCGATACAATTGCGTTAAGTTTAATGGCAGGCGCGGGATACAATCCGTCCAGCTTAGTTGATATGCTCAGAGTTTTAAATATCGTTCAAGTCGCAGGCTCCGGTTTTGGAAGAACTCATCCAACTCCTTCCCAGCGTATAACAAACGCTGAAAGAACCGTAAGAAATTATATTATTGCAGATTTAAGCGCGGCAAGACAAGCCAGGTTTGCGGCAATGACAAGGTAGGTTTGAATATCTACGATTTTCATAGAAACACCTTGACTTTTATCCAATATCTATTAAAATCATAGATATTGGATAAATTTATGAATGAAAAAATTATACTCTCCAGATCGGCATATCTTGATGAACTTGAAAGGCACAGAGTAGCTAATGATTTGATCAAGATAGTAACAGGTGTCAGACGCTGCGGGAAATCAACACTTCTTAAAATATTTTCGGAAAAACTTCGCAGTGAAGGGGTAAAAGATGAGCAAATCATTACCATCAACATGGAAGATTTTGCAAACAGATCATTTCTTGATGGAGCAAAACTACATCAACATGTTGAAGCCAGAATATTAAAAAATAAAATAAATTATGTTATTCTTGATGAAGTTCAGCTTGTTTCCAATTTTAGTGAAGTAATAAACAGTCTGCGTCTGAAAGAAAATATTGACCTTTATGTAACAGGATCAAACTCTTCGCTTTTATCCGCAAGGCTTCCAAAAATTCTTGGCGGACGTTATATCCAAATTCACATGCTCCCATTATCATTTAAAGAATATTTTGATAGTTTTAATAATCCTGACAAGAGCAGCATTGATTACATATTCCAGCAATATATAGAATTCGGTTCGTTTCCGGAAACACTAACATACCGCACAAACATGGATAAAGAAGGAATGTATGAATATCTTTCTCATATTTATGAAAGTATAATAATGCGCGATGTAATGCAAAATGATGATGTAAAAGAACTCCCTCAGCTAACACGTGTTGTAAATTTTCTTTTCAGCAATATCGGAAGTGAAACTTCCATTAATAATATGCTCGGTGTTATAAATAATGAATTTAAACTAAAACCAACCGATAAAAATCTTTATGCGCCGATATTGGAAAAATATCTTCAAGCATTGCTTGACAGTTTTATTTTTTATAAAGCAGAAAAGCAATATTTAAACGGTAAAGAGTTATTGCGTACAAACGCTAAATATTATGCAGTCGATGTTGCTTTGCGTTATCATCTTCTTGGAGGAACAACCGAAAAAGATGCAGGGCATCTTTTGGAAAATATCGTATATCTTGAACTTCTGCGCCGTGGATATAAAATAAAAATAGGTAAAACCGGCACAAAAGAAATAGATTTTGTCGCTCAAAAACCCGGCGGTAAAATAGAATATTATCAGGTTTCCATGACAGTTATAGACGAAAAAACTCTTGAACGTGAACTTGAACCATTACAGGTTATAAAAGATAATCACCCAAAATTTTTACTGACAAGAGATCATGACCATAACAATTACCGAGGTATACAGCATATTAATGTTCTGGAATGGCTTTTAAATGGGAAACATCCAGCAAGGTAGGTTGACAGAAATGTAAATTTTCTTTGCTATATATTTTTAATTAATATCATTTACATTGTTGTTCAGGCGGCGCATGCGGCTGTTCAGAAAAACGCTGGAAGAATCTGCTTACAGAGCCATCCTGCATCTAAAATGAAGAATTATTAATTTATCCAAGAAAGTTTAACGCATTTTAGACGCAGGACTTTTTTATCTCTAATCTTCGTTGCTTTTTTACATGTCTCTTACAGCAGGGAACTCCAGAAATGTTTTTCTGCCCAGCCCCTGCTCCGCCTGAACAATTACATAAGAGTGAATGTCAGGTAATTACTATATTTGTACATCTTTTTTATTGTGTTAAAATATATTCACCAGAAATTATATTTACCTCTCCTGTGATAATATTATAATTATAATTTAAAATAAATTCTTGAAATAATCCATAGGTTTCTTCTAACATTGGAGTTTCTTGTTTGTATTTATTAAACATCTCAATATTATTTTCATTAGTTTCAAATCTTAAACCCCATTCTGTTAAAACTAAACCACTAATTATATCATTTAAAAAGGAAAATCTATTATTATAAGAAGCATTTAATATTTCTTTATTATTTTTTAAATCAAATATTTTAATTCCTCTAACTCCATGTCCTGTTCCTATATCAATAAATAAATAATCATTATTTATACCTTCAAACCAATATGGTTCACCAATAGAACTATAAATATAATTACCTAATAATTGATATTCGGTAATTTTAATATCTTTATTATACTCATATACATTAAAACCACCTATAAACCATCTTCCTTGATTTTCGTAATATTCTTCTAAAACTATATATTTTTCATAAATGTAAACACCACCAATTTTAATATCTGTATTAATTTTATTTATATTAATATATCCAATAAATTTATTATTTTTTGTATCTCTAATATAAATATTTGCATTAATAATTCCTTCCAATTCTAGTGATAATCCATCAATATTTATTGTTTTTACATTATTATTTACTTCAATTTCCTCAATATTATTTATGGGAACCTCTAAAAACCTAGATAATTTCCTATTTCTTTGTAACTATAATAATTTTAGATTAACTTTTAGATTTTATCAACAAAAAAATTATTAAGTCAAATAATTTTCCGTTTTTATCGT
>WQYB01000098.1 GCA_009781475.1 Treponema sp. | reverse complement strand
TTTAATTGTAGACCTTGGTTTTTATGTATTCACATTTTATTTTATAGATAATAATAATTATTTTGTTATAAATGAAATGAACGAACAGAGAATACTAACATTTTGGATAAATAACAATCATCGTTTTATAGTTGAAAATGGCGCAGCAATTGATTCTAACCATAACATGAATCGGATTATCGAATCTGCTTTTTCGTACAAAGATGAAATTTTAAATAAGTTTTATGATGAATACAGGTAAATGATAATATATGGAACTAATTTATCATTCTTTAAACTTGTTCTTATAATTCTCTAATAATTTATTATATTTTTTATCTTCGAGTTTCATTAACAAAATAGATAACCCAATTGCGGTAAGACAAGAGACTAAAAAGAACGGAATAAAAAGAAACCACGCATGTATATCATTAACCGGAAACCAATTAAAAAGAATTGAAAATATTGTAGTTATTATTAGGGTTATAAACAGAAAAATAATATGTCTTTTAAGATAGGGTATTTTAATTTCTATTATATTAGAAAATAAAAATCTGGAAATGAATGCCATAATAATAGAAAATACAAAAGCTTGTAAAATAGTAGAGTAGGACAAACCTGCTCCTTCAAGAGCAAATAAGGTAGATAAATTCTGTATATCAGGTATAAAAATAGAAACAAAATTTCCTACAAGAGAAAAACAGAGAATAAATAAAGTAAAAATTGTTGCAAATTCTCTTAAAAAGCCTGTTAAAAAGCCAGCTTTGTTTCGTTCATTTTCCATGATAAGCCTCCAATTTTTCTTTTACTGCGCCAGAATACTGACGCGAAACTATAATTTTAATATCTTTTTCCATTGTTAATAATAACCTCTGCTCCAAATCTGACTTAAGCGAATGTAAATGCCTTATATTAAAAAGACAGCTTTTACTCGCCCGTAAAAAATCCAGTTTTGCCAGTTTTTCTTCCAGCTCAGAAAGCCTAAATGGACTTTCATATACTTCAGCAGCGGTATAAATAAAGGTGCGTTTATCAATACTTTCTATATAAATGATTTGCGAAATATCGATAAAATGCTGCTGCCCGTCTTTACGGCAAGTAAGTTTCATATCAAGCATTCGTATTGAACCAATAAGTTTTTCGATATACTCATTCATGCAGCTGCAATTAATGTTTATTTCTGTTTCTGTATACCGCACATCTGTATTGATAGTGATCTTCATATTTTAATTTTACGGGATATTTTTCATTCAAACAATCGGTAAAAACCCAACTTACGGAAAAACACTCCCAAGTTACAGTTAAAAACAGTTAAGTATCATTGGTATGTTGATAAAAAAGAGCTAGTATTTATTTAAGGAGAAACTTATGGAAAAGAAAAACGATTTATTAAGCTATTTTTGGCAGGTAACATATGCGCATTCAATTGCGTATTTTATTGCCGGAGTAATTGCAATGGCTTTTATGAATTATGAAGCATTATGGGCAACAGAAATTATGTCAGGATTCTACCGCCCTATTGATTCACCCATTGTTGGTTTAGGAGGAACAATCTTGCAAATACCCCGCGGGATATTAATTGCATTATTTATTCTGCCCTTGCGAAAAGTATTCTTTGAGGAAAAACTAGGCTTGTTAAAATTGGGATTAATCGTTTTTGGATTTTCTGTGATATCTACTATTGGTGCAGTTTGTTCATCGTATGAAGGTTATATCTATTTAAAACTGCCTTTAGAAATTCACTTAATGGGCTATTTTGAATGTGTATTATACATATCACTATTTATTGGGATATTATTTATTGCACAAAAATTCGCGCACAAAAAAATTGTTACCATATTACCGATAATACTCATCATATTATTAATATTAATGGGATTAACAGGGTTTTTGGCGGCAACAGGCAATTTATAACATTGACAAAGCAATTTAGTTGGTTTAAAATTACATAAACACAAACGCTGCGCTTTTTTAGAACCATTGTCTTCTAAATTGCTTGTACTAGAATTAAATAATATGAAAAGATATTCAGAAAAATGCAAGAAGAATTTACTCAAAAACAGTATCGAGAAAGAAAACTATGAAACAGCAATAAATGAATGGCATTTTCTTCATGAGGTTATAGATAATAATGATTTTGCCGATATGGAGCATTCAAG
Organism: Treponema sp.; assembly: GCA_009781475.1. Classification (GTDB taxonomy): domain Bacteria; phylum Spirochaetota; class Spirochaetia; order Treponematales; family Breznakiellaceae; genus WQXQ01. The sequence goes on along the minus strand of WQYB01000098.1, from coordinate 7,733 downwards.
ACCTTCCTGCGAACTTTGCGAACATGAGGATTTAAGATGGCAATTTGTAATTTATAACATGAATAATCACAATCAGCTAAAAGTTGGCTCTTCTTGTATAAAGCAATTTAATATAGCTTTGCTGGAAAAAGACGGCAGAAAAATATACGGTAAAGACAGAGATTCAAAAATAAATAAATTAATAAAACTGGCGCGTATAGATTCTTCAAATAAAGAAACTTTTAAATTATTAAATGAATTATGTAAGATTAATAAAAACATAGAACAAAATAGTATGTTTATAGAATGCTGGACTCAACTAAAAGTAAATGGTGTTATAGAACCTAAATTAGCATTATTTTTAATCAATAATTTTTTAGAAAATAATATTGATTATTCAAATATAGATATAAAAATTGATGTAAAAAGAAAAATAAACAAAGAACAAATAAAAAAGATGAATAAGAAAAGCCTTGAGTTAATTCGACCATTAATAAAATAGATTTTTAAAACACAGAAGCAATTAGAAGATTCCGGAGATTACATGTATAACAATATAGTAAAACTAATGCCAAGTCTTTCTTTTAATGAGGTTTCGCAGTTTAAAGCTGCTTAGTTTTAATTAAACAGGCTTAAACAAATTTTTTGCTACTGTGCAAATCGGACATTTGTATTCGTCCGGCAGTTTTTTAAATTCTTCTATGCTTCCGGGAAATTCATAACCGCAAATACTGCATTTAAATGAACTGTTAATTTTTTCGGCAGTCTGCGTATCTTCTGTATAGGAAGAAGCATTTTTAGGCGCTTTTCCTTTTATGACTCTATGGTAATATTCATACGTCATAGGTTTTTCATTAGAACCTTGTTCATTCAATATGTTTTCTGCTTCGTTTACTTCTGCAATAAAGATTGTATGCGTAAAATTTTCTGCAGAATCAATTACCTTGCATTGTATAAAACCTGTAACGCCTTCTTTTAAATAAGGCATGCCGGAAGGCGTAAAGCCATGGAGTACATCAGAAAACTTATTTTTATCACGGCTGCTCGAAAAACCAAAAGCGCCTATAATGTTCTCTTTTATATTCTCTGATAATATTGAAACAGCAAACTCTCCGGTTTTTTTAATACAGGCATTTGTAAAATTATCCTTGTGAATACAAACTGACAATGTTACAGGCTTTGCAGTTGTCTGTACCACTGTGTTGACAACACACCCGGCATTTTTTTCATTATCCTTTGTACCGATAATATATAATCCAGAAGACAGCTTAAATAGAGTTGTTATATCCATAAAACCTCCTTACACTAAGAAAAAAAGTCCACAGAAAAATAGTAACTCTGCGGACTAATAACATGAGTTAAAAATTCACTGCGCGCAGTTCAAAGTAACTCTGCGGATGTGTGCAAACAGGGCATTTTGCCGGCGCTTTTTCGCCATCAAAAATAAAACCGCAGTTACGGCAAATCCAGACAGATTTTTCTTTTTTGGCAAAGACGGTGCTTGCCTCTATATTTGATAATAATTTAAGATAGCGTTCTTCGTGCTCTTTTTCAATCTTTCCTACCGCTTCAAAAAGGAAAGCGATGTCATTAAACCCTTCTTCTTTTGCTTCTGCTGCCATGCGCTTATACATTTCTGTCCACTCGCCGTTTTCACCCGCAGCTGCCGCTTTTAGGTTTTCTGCTGTAGAAGGAATTTCTCCGCCGCATAAAAACTTAAACCAAATCTTTGCGTGTTCTTTTTCGTTGCCCGCTGTTTCTTCAAAGATAGCCGCAATTTGTTCATAACCTTCTTTCTTTGCCTTGGAAGCAAAATACGTGTACTTGTTCCGCGCCTGACTTTCGCCGGCAAATGCTTCCATCAAGTTTTTTTCAGTTTTTGTGCCTTTTAAATCAGCCATTTTTTACTCCTTATAAATATTTTATTATAAAAACAACTACATTCTAGCCGTTTTCATACGACTTTGGCAAGGTATTTTTAAAATACAAAATCGAACAGAACAGCGCTGTTAAAGGCATAGCAGCTAAAATACCAAAACTTCCTGCCAAGGCCTGCAAAATCTCCACAGCTATCATTTCACTGTTAAATAAATTTAAAGTGGAATTGGAAAAAACGCTTAAAAGCAGAACGACAGACAGCGAACTTCCTATGTAAGCAAGAATAAGCGTATTTGCCATACTGCCCATTATATCACGGCCAATATTCAGCCCAGATCGAAACAATGCTTTTATACTGATATCTTTTGCTTTTTCTTTTATTTCCCATAACGAAGAAGCAATCGAAATAGCAACATCCATAATAGCTCCCATCGCTCCAATAATTATTCCTGCAAAAATTAACGCTCTCAAATTAAGTTTGATACCGCCGGGCATATTTATTAAATAACGTGAATGTTCGTCAACTATTCCTGTTAGATTCAGAACCCTATCCATAATTAAAGCGATAATACCCGCGGTTAAAATACCGCCGATACAGCCAGCCACAGAAGCAAGTGATTTTTTATTAAAACCAATTACTATTAAAAGCGTCATCACCGTTGTATATATACAAACAATAATTGACATTATATAAACATTTTTTCCGGCAAGAATAGCCGGTATAAAAACAGTAAAAATTGCAGCGCAGGTAAAACTAAGAGAAAGAATAGTATTAACACCTTTTTTTCTTCCCAGAAACAAGACACATAAAACAAATAGAACACCAAGCCATATGAGCCCGCTGATTCTATAAAAACCATTAAAATACCATTGAAAATTTGAATAAGTCAAAAGAATAGAAGCTTTTTCAAAAATATCTCTATCATTACTGGGCAGCATACTAATTGAACTCTGCGAAGCTGTAACAATTTCGCCTTTTCGCTTTCCATTCGTTATTTTTGCTTCAAAAATTATTGTGTAACCCTGAATCATTGACGAAGGCTCATAAAAATCGTCATATTCGTCATGTTCATTAAAAACATCAAAATTATTTTCTATACGATCGACAATCCTTTGAACTTTCGCTCTGACAATTTCCTGCGGCGAACTCTGAAAATTAACCGCTCCGCTTACCGCTAATTTATTACCAATTATTAAAAACAGAAATGCTGTAATAACTGTTGCTAAATATGTAATTCTAATTGTCATAAATCACTCCGATTATCTAGTATATATTCTACTTTGTCTTTAAAAAGTAAAAAGCCGTTTATAAAATTTTTGTTGCTATCAATCCGACAATAACGCCAAACAGTGTTACTATCGAAGCTGTTCTGTTTTTAGTCATAATAATTGACTGAGGCATAATTTCGCCGAAAACAACATAGAGCATAGCTCCGCCTGCGGCAGCCAACGACATAGCAATTGCAAAATTAGAAATACTGCCGATTAATATTCCTATAAAACCGCCTAAAAGTGTTGTTGTTCCTGATAAAGCTGTCAGCACAATTACTTTCCATTTGTTGATCCCTCCTGCTAAAAGCGGAGCTGCTACAGCCATCCCTTCTGGAATATTGTGGATCGCTATCATCAACGCCAACAACGCTCCCAATTGAAAACTATAACTGCCTCCTGCTCCAATAGCTATTCCTTCTGGAATATTATGAAGGCTAATCGTCAAAAGTATTATCACTCCAGAGCGAAGTAATCGTGCAGGATTATTTATTAATTGACTTTCATGAAAAAGCTCTTCATGCGTTGTGTGAATATTGGTCATTTCTTTTTTAGATATTGTTATTTTATCAACAAGATAATTTAGTCCCATAACTATAACAACGCCAAGCACTAAGCCGGATACAGAAACTGCTATACCCCCCAACTCCAATGCTTCCGGTATAAGACCAAAACAAACAATGCTGACCATTACTCCTGCTGCAAAAGATAACAGCCAGCAGATCATCTTATCTGACGGTTTTTTGAGCAATACCGCAGAAACAATGCCGCCAAGCCCCATACCGCAAATTCCTGCAATCGCGCTGAATATAATAATTTGTAGCATACTTTACTTCCTAATCCGCTTATTGCAGCTTAAAACATTTTTACAGCATAACATGCTATTTATCTTTTTGCAAATACTTCATATGTATCCAGCGGTGTTTCAACACCAAGACGTTTGGCTGTAACAATAAGTTTTTCATCTGTTACTTTAACGTTCACAAACATACCGGGTGACTGTTGATCTGTTCTTACAGGGTAAGATAATGGAATAAATTGATTTGTAAATCCAGCAGGGTTTCTAAAAGTATAAATTTTAGGTCCAATCGAACCTGCTATAGAAAAAATTGTTCCATTACGAACAGCGTTAAAATTAATATCTCTAAGGCTGGTACTTGTCCCAATCCTGATTGGATTTGATCTAGCGTAAACATGATCATGCCCAGAAAAAACAATATCAACGTTAAAGTCAGATATTAATTTGCCATAAGCCTCTCGAACCGGAGCAACCAGCCAAGGTTCATTACTGCTGCTGCTCCCTCGGCCTGCGAAAAACGGAATATGCGTAAGAATAATAATATACTTGCTTAATCCTTCATCTTTATCTTTTTGTAATATATCCTCAAGCCATTTAGCCTGCGCTGTATGATTTGGTTCCCGTGTACTCGTTTCATTTTGAGAAGCCATAGTATTTAACATAATAAAAAGTACATTGTTATAGTAAAAATAATATGATTTACTTCTATGCGGACCATGATGTTCTCCTTGATCCCAGCCATTTTCTGGAAATACAATAAATGAATTAAATACTTCGGCAGAACCAAACATGTATTCATCCCTATTTGACGGGTTAGAGTTAAGGTAGGTATCATGATTACCTTGAGTCGCGGCTATTGGGGTTCGAATATTGAATTCATTCGCAGCTTTGGTGTAATTTGGAAATTCATTAATATTATTTTGGGGATAATCGCTGATGTCCCCGGCTATAAGAAAGAATCTGTTATCTGCATCAAACTCATTTGCTGCCCTAAATGTTGCCTTCATTTGATTGAATAAATCATCCTGCGTATCTGCGCCAATAGTAAAACTAAAATTAGTATTTGAACCGCCGGATGTTAAGTGATAGAATGTTTCTGACCAGCCTTTTGGACTGCCAATGCGGTATTTATATAGAGTACCGGGATTTAGACCTGTCACTTCTGTTCTAAAAATATTCCTTGGCGTATAGTTTCCTACATCTCTGTTTTCCGGAGTTCTGGTTGGGTTCCATAACACGCCTCTTACTACAATGGCTCTTGCATTCTCGATTTCGAAACTTTCATTTTCTTCAATAATCTGTATGACTTGAGCACCAACATTTTTATCGTTATGCCATTGTACAATGAATCCTGTAGAAGAATCTTCTGCAAAATTATTTGTAATATTATATGGCACGCCGCCGCTGACAGCTCCTTGCGGACATCCTGCAAATATTAAAACCAATAACATTAAGATAAAAATCGAAATCCATGTTTTGATTTTCTTCATATTTTGCTCCTTTTATATTTCTTCTATAATAATAAATATTCAGTTTTTTTATTGTCTCATTCATCATTATTAAACTCCAGCTCCATCCCCAGTTCCGTGCTGATTACAATTAATCTAACTAGTGTTCCAATTCTTTCAACATTACTTAATTCTATAAACCTGTGATATATTCTGCCATTATATAATTTTTCTTCTTCCCCGTTATATAAAAATGTATAATTATTATCCAGCAAATCATTAAAATAACTTAGCTCATTTGTATCTAAGACATAAAGATAAAGTTTCCCGTTATTTACTATATCACCATTAGGATATACAGTAATTATTGAATTATCTTCATTAAATATTAATTGAGTATACCCGGGATCTATTTTAATAGTTTCAAATAATCTGGCTTTTTTCATCCCATTTATCATAATTAATTCGTTTGTTCTATCGTCAATCATAAATTCGCCGTTTCTTGTATATGCAACTACACCATCGTCATAAATAACTTTAAAAAACCCATCTCCTTCAATTGCAAAATCAAGCTCTCTGTTTGTAAATTGCATACTTCCTTGGGAAAAATTAATTCTTCTTGTAACCCTTGAAATATGCATATTATTCAAATAATCTTCTATTGTTAAATTATAATAGTCAATTTCCAGCATATGAGATTTATAACCATTTGTTCTTGAATTTGCTAAATCATTAAGTAATAATTTTAATTCAACCATAGGAGAAACTTCGGTTGAGATATCTGATGATAATTCCTGAGAAAATGCAATTTGCGAACATAATAAAAATATTAATAATTTTTTCATTAATTTAGACTTTTCCTCTTCTACTAATTTAGAATTCAACTCCAATATAGTCGAATCAGCATTTCTTGTCAATAGCGAAAGTTCATTATAATCTATTTAAATCCAAAATTAATTAATTAAAAATATTTGTGTTTATTTTTGCTGTTTTAACAAGATTAAAATTCACTTGTCGGCGCTGGCACGTCTTTAAGCGAATATTCCGCCATAACTGCATCGTAATCTTTAACGATACTGCTGTCTATAAAACCTTTTTGCGACATATTATTTAAGACTTGCATTGTTTCAACATGATCCCGCGCAGGATGATATGGGCGTTCTTCGCAGACAGCCTGATAAATATCCGTACAAGTAAGAAGGCGTGATATAAAGTCCAGTTCTTCTGCTTTTTTTCCGAAACAATATCCTGTACCATCCAATTTTTCGTGATGGCATGAAGCCCAACGGCAAATATCTTCAAAACCTGTTATTACACTTAAAAGATCATATGTTCCTCTGACATGATCTTTTATAATATTAAATTCATTTTCATCAAGTTTTCCTGGTTTCTCTAATATTTCTGTAGGTGTATAAAGTTTTCCAAGATCATGCATTGCCGCAGCTAAATATGTTTTTGCCTGCGTAGTAGGATCAAAATTATAATAACTACCCATAAGCCAGGCTTTATTTGCAATTTGAACAGAATGCTTTCTTGTAAAAACAGAAGCATAATCGATAATTTTAGCAGTTAAATCAGCAAGGCGAAAAAGTACTTTGTCCTGCGCTTCTGCTTCCCATACTGGTAATAATTGTGCCGCAGTTTTATTTATATTTTCATCGCTAAGTGATAATATAGTATCGTAATTCAATACAGAAAGCATAACATCTGCCGCTGTTTTCGTGTAACGCCTGCCTTTCTGTGCTTCTATTTCTTTTTGTAATAACGGTATATTTTCGACCGGCAAACGCTGTAAATGATGACTGGCATCAATAAAATCTGCTATTGCAATTAATTGTGCCCCGGTAGGAATTTCATCTTCTCTTTTTCCGAAAAGACCGCTGCCGTCTGCATGTTCATGATGGTATAAAACAAAACCATTTATATCTGTTTTAAAAGGCAGTTTTTCAATATTACTCTGTCCGTATTCACAATGAAGTTTAAAGTTTGTTCCTTGTGTATCATTTTTTTTATGTTCTGATTGTATATATTCTGTCAGCGCATTGTCGTGAAAAAGAGCGCAAGTTGTAAGCGCCTTTAATTCCTCTTTATCCATTCTCAATTCTTTACCCATTAGAGTACATAACACTGCGATACGTTTTCCGTGATTGTTACTTGCTCCCAATAGTCTGCTTTCTACAACATCAAGAGCAGTACCGATAGATTGTATCAGTTCGTCCATGCGTATTTTCATGATGTTATCACTTTTTTGTATTATAGTATTTTCCAAATTCTTTATCGACATTTTTAATATGCTTAACAATCCAGCCAATTATTGAATTGTTTAGATGAAGCGTAAATCCCATTGAATGTCCATTTTC